>USLQ01000045.1 GCA_900555545.1 uncultured Oscillospiraceae bacterium
TCAGGCCATCGCCATGATCGATAATTACGTAGTGGCCCCAGCCGTCCCCCCAGCCATCGGTCGAATTGGCGTAGATGACGACGCCGTCACCCGCAGCGCCCAGGCGCTGCCCCAGCGCGCCGCCACAGGTAAAGTCCATCCCGCCGTGCCAGCGGCCCGGCACATTCCCGAAATACTCCGAGATATATCCCCCTGCACCGAGCGGGTGATCGATGATCGGCCAGATAAAACGGCCGTTGGCGTAGGTGCCGCCACCGCTCGATCCGGAACTGGCCTGACGGCGAATTTCCTCCTCATAGAGTTCCATTTGATCCTCAAGCTGACTGCGGATCTGCTGTGCAGCATCAGAATCCGCCTCCAGCTGTGCCAGCACCGCCTGTTGGGCAGTAACCTTTTCCTGCATCTGCTGCTGCTCTGCCTCTTCCTCCGCCCTTTGCTTTTCCAGTTCCGCTTTACTGGCCTCCTGCTGATCGATGAGTTCTTTAAACTCCCGAATCATTTTACTGTCATACTTCGAGGTCCTGCTGACCAGCTCCAAGCTCATTAAAAAAGTGGAGTAATCCTGCGCACTGAAGAGCATCTCCAGCGGAGAGGTTTGGCCGTTCATGTACATGGAGCGCAGGCGCTTGGCTAGCTGCGCGTAAGTGGCCTCTATCTTCTCCTGCTGCTGGTCAATCTGTGCGTTTAAATCATCAATTTTCTGTTTGGTCAGCTGCAGTTTTTCCGTCGCCAACTCCAACTGTTCCGATAGTGCATCCAGGTATTCCTGATTGGACGCCGTCTTATCTTTGATCGAGTCAATCTCGGCCTGATTGGCGTCGATCTCCTCCTGGAGCTGATCGACATCGTCCTGTGTCACCGCATAGGCCAATGGCACACACAGGGTAGAACAGAGCAGTACCGCCATCCCAACAGCAAGAATCGCCCTGAACCGGCTGCTGTATCTCAATTTGATTCCCTCCAACCTTAATCCACCTTAACTTTACTATATTGCGCTATTCCTGTCAACGTCCATCAGCCGAGATAGGCACTCAAATAGGGCCGCGGGTTGGTATGATTGCCGTTAATACGCACCTCAAAGTGGCAGTGCGGCCCAAACGAATTGCCCGTGTTGCCTACGTTGGCGATAAACTCTCCGCGGGAGACCTGCTGCCCGGCGGAGACCGAGAGGCTCTCGCAATGGGCATAGAGCGTGCTCAGGCCGTTACCGTGGTCAATGATTACATAGTTACCATAGCCGCCGTTCCAGCCATAGGATGCAACGATCACAGTGCCAGCCTCCGCGGCGCAGATGCGCTTGCCCTGCGCGCCGCCACAGGTGATGTCCAGCCCCTTGTGGAATCCGGTGTACGGATCCGTACGCGGGCCATAGTCACTGGAGATATAGGCGCCGCTGCCATAGGCCACATCCATCAGCGGCCATGCAAAATCTGCCCCTTCTATATCCGTACTGCTCGAACCGCCGGAGCTGCCGCCTCCGCTGATCGTCCCATCGCCCTGGGAGCCGGATGCCGCCTGTTGGCGAATCTGTTCCTCATATGCATCCATCTGATCCTCCAGCTCCTGCCGGATGGCAACCGCCTGTGCGCTGTCCGCATCCAGCTCATCCAGCAGATCCCGCTGGCGGTCCACCTTGGTCTGCATATCGGCCTGTTCCTGCTGCTCCTGGGCGCGCTGCGACTCCAGATCTGACTTTTGCGCTGTGAGGCTTTCTTTTTGCTTATTCTGTTCATCAATCAGCGCCTTGAAGGAGTCGATCATCTCACTGTCGTAGGCGGAGGTGCGGGAGACAAGCTCCAAACTCATCAAAAAGGTCGAGTAATCCGCCGAACTGAACAGCATCTCCAGCGGGGAGGTTTGCCCGTTCATGTACATGGAGCGCAGGCGCTTGGCCAGTTGTGCGTAAGTGGCATCAATTTTTTCCTGCTGCTGCGCGATCTGCTCCTCCGTCTGGATGATCTGATCGTTCAAGCTGCTGATCTCGCGCTGCGTCTGCTGGAGCTTTTGCTCGGAGAGGGAGAGTTCCTTCTCCAGCGCGTCCAAATATTCCTGATTGGATGCGGTCTTGTCCTCGATCTCCGCAATCACTCTCTCCTGTTCCTGAATCTGGCGATCCAGATCGTCCAGATCATCCTGCGTGATCTCCGCCGCACACGGGGCGATCAGAGTCAGCGCAAACACAGCAGCCGCCAGTGCGGCACGAACTGCCTTGAATGGAAATCTTTTCACAGAAATTCGCCTCCAATTCCTTGAAACACACGAATTAATCCTGCTGTTCGAGCTGTACAACGCCCTCTTCTTCCTTCAAATACTTATTCATGGAGAAGGCGCTGCCAACACTGCCGGTTACGATACCGATTGCCACAAAAGAGAGCAGCAGCTTCCCGGACATGCCGCCGAACGGGACAAGTGTCACACCGCCCAGCAGCGAGGAGAACAGATCTCCAAACAGGGAGACCGCCAGCTCATAGACCCCCCAGACAGCCAGCAGGGACAAAACACCCGCAAGCAGTCCGATTACCATACCTTCAATCATAAAGGGCCAGCGGATAAACCAGCGCGTGGCGCCGACCGCTTTCATAATACTGATCTCCAAACGCCTGGAATACATCGTTACCCGGACCGTATTGGAGACGATGAAAAGCGAAACCACCAGCAACATGACGATGATTACAACGCTTACAACGGAGATCGCATGGCGGACTGTGGTCAAACTCCCGGCCAGGTCGCTGCTCTCCTCCACGCTCTGGATGCCATCCACTTTCTGGATACTCTCCACCGTCTGTGAGAAGAGTGCCATATCGTCCACCGTGATCTTATAGCTGTCCGGCAGGGGATTTTCCATACCGTTGAGGTAGTCGGAGAGTTCCATCTCCTCCGCCATCTGAGCGAGCCCCTCCTCCTGCGAGACAAACTCGACACCGCTCACATTGGGCATGGCCTTTAACTCTGTTCCAACGCGGTCGATGACATCCTGCCCAGCGCCGTCTTCAATAAAGGCGACAATTACATTCTGGTCATCTACCTTGTCCAGAACCGTGTTGATATTGGCAAAGATCAGTGCGGCACAGCCGATGATGATCATACAGGACATCAGCACCGCCACACTCGCAATACTCATCAGCTTGTTATGCCAGATATTCCGGAATCCCTCTTTGGTCAGATACTGGATACTGACGCGCTTAATGTTTTTCATCCTGATCCCCTCCTATCTCCGAAAGGTGCTCAAGATAAATCGAGTAATCGATTTTATCCTCCTCATCCCGCGCGAACAGATCGGAGGAGGTACCTGTTGTCAGGC
Organism: uncultured Oscillospiraceae bacterium; assembly: GCA_900555545.1. GTDB lineage: Bacteria > Bacillota > Clostridia > Oscillospirales > Acutalibacteraceae > Onthovicinus. The sequence continues at coordinate 3,302 of USLQ01000045.1, forward strand.
GGCTGACAAGTTCATTGGCCCGTTGAAGCGGATCCTTTTGGGGCCCCGGTTCCGACCTTTCGGCAGGTACGGAGGACTTTTCCTGTTTCTGTTCTGGTTCCACCGGCGCCTTTTCTTTTTCCTCCGCCTTTTGGGGCTTGGACGGTTGTTTTTTCACTTGGGCAGATTGATCCAGATGCACCTCTGCTTCTCTCAGAGCCGCTGCTTCCTGCCCATTTTTGGCACTGGACTCAACTGGATGCTCCGGATTCTCACTGTCCTTTTGGGCCTGCTTCAATGCAGAGGCCGGCTCATATGTCTGGATAAAATCCTTTTCCCGGCGGGCCCTGTGATCCCCTGCGTGGTAGTAGGTGTTGCGGTGCCCCTTGCGCGAGACGGAACGCCGGTTGGCCTCACGAGTACTCAAATCCTCCGGCCCCGTGTCCGAGGAAACGGTGCCGTTATCGATTACGATCACCCGGTGCTTAAAGCTGCGAACCAGCTCGTGCTCATGCGTCACCATGACCACCGTTGTTCCATTGGCATTGATGTGATTGAGCAGATCGACAATCTCAAAGGACATCTCCGGGTCAACATTCCCCGTAGGCTCGTCCGCAACGATCAGCCCGGCGTTGTTGACGAGGGCACGTGCCAGTGCCACCCGCTGCTGCTCACCGCCGGAGAGCTGATTGGGCATATTGCGCGCCTTGGTGTTCAACCCAACCAGCCCGAGCACGTATGGCACGCGCTTGCGGATATCCTTTTCATACGCGCCGATCACGCGCATGGCAAATGCGACGTTGTCATACACGGTCATATTGGGGATTAGGCGGAAGTCCTGAAATACGACGCCCATCGTACGGCGGAAATAGGGAATCTCATTTTTCCGCATGGCGACCAAATTGTGATTATTGACAATGATTGTACCGGAATTCGGCACTTCCTCGTGCATGATCAGCTTCAAGAAAGTGCTCTTACCCGCTCCCGAGGCGCCCACGACAAATACGAACTCGCCCTTATTGATCTTCAGGCTTACATTCTTCAACGCGCGGGTGCCATTGTCATATGTCTTGGAGACATTTTTAAACTCTATCAAAATAGCACTACCTTTACGAATTAATCACGGGGGTGCGCAGCAACGCGCTGCATTTTTATTTTAATAACTCCGGCTCAGGGAATCAAGGGACAAATCCTTCCTCTCCTCCCATTATTGTAAACTGGGCGCGGGGAACCCCCCGCGCCCAGAAATCAAAGCGTTTATCAGAACTTGACAGGATTGGCATCCAGATATTTCTTGACCATCAGCGCTACCTTAAAGACAATCGCGTCGTCAAACTCGCGCAGATCCAGACCGGTGAGCTTCTTGATCTTCTCCAGCCGGTAGACGAGCGTGTTGCGGTGGACGAACAGCTTTCGGGACGTCTCCGACACATTCAAGTTGTTCTCAAAGAACTTCTGGATCGTGAAGAGTGTCTCCTGATCGAGGCTGTCGATCGAACCGCGCTTGAACACCTCGTTGAGGAACATCTGGCAAAGTGTGGTCGGCAACTGATAGATCAGGCGGGCGATCCCCAGATTGTCGTAGCTGACGATCGTTTTCTCCGTATCAAACACCTTGCCGACTTCCAGAGCCACCTGGGCCTCCTTAAAGGAGCGTGCCAGATCGCGGATGCCGCTGACCGTAGTCCCGATGCCGACGAGCGCGTGCGTATAGAACTCCGTGCTCAGCGAATCGGCGATGGAACGCGCCAGCTTTTCCAGATCCTTGGTCTCAATATTGGAGCGCACCTCTTTGACCAGTGCGATATCCGTCTCATTGACGTTGATGACGAAGTCCTTCGACTTGTCCGGGAAAAGATTCTGCACCACGTCAAAGACTGATACATCGTTGTGCTGCGGAATCCGGATCAGCAGAACCACGCGGGTTGCCTCATTGTTAAAGCGGAGTTCACGCGCCTTGAGATAGATGTCACCCGGCAGAATATTGTCCAAAATGACATTTTTAATAAAATTGCCGCGGTCAAACTTCTCATCGTAGTACTGCTTGATATTGGCCAGGGCCACGGCGATGACCTCCGCATAGTGGAGTGCGGAATCATCCGTTCCCTCGACAAACACCGCATATTCCGGATGCATGTGCGCCCCGAACGGCTTATACGTACAGCCGTTGAGCACCTTTACATCGCTGGACTGCATGGCCTCCGCCACAGCAGCCCCTTGAAGCTCTCCGATTTTGCCAAGCTCGCTGCAGGAAATGATTGTGCCTGTCTCATCGACAACACCGATAGTGCGTTCGATCGCCTCCTTCATCTGATGGATGACGCTCTGGAACAATCTGTTTGACATGTAATCGCCCCCGATCAATTTATACACTTTGTCCACTCATGCACTATACATTTTACACAATCTTTCAAAATATTGCAAGAACTTTTGCCTTGATTTCTGTAATTATTTAACGATTTATTTTTTAATTTTGATTGAAACATCCGTTTTTTGCCAATTTTTGGAAAAAAACGGGCCGATTTCTGTCCAAAATTCCCTTGTGAAGAATCACCAAGGGTTCTCAACAGTTCACTGCGGACATCCATCCAAGACCATCTGAACCTCTTCCGGGGTCATCTCCCGCGCCTCTCCTGGTGCGAGGGTATCGTCCAGATAGAGTCCGCCGATCCGCAGACGCCGAAGGGCGCACACACGATTGCCAACAAACTGGAACATCCGCTTAACCTGATGGTATTGACCCTCCCGGATGATCACTGTCGCTTTCGTCCGTGTCGGATCCAGGATCAGCCTGGCCGGCTCAAATTGCGTCCCATCCTGTAAGTTCATTCCCTGTGCAAAAATTTGAACATCGCCATCCGACGCCGGATGATCCAACAGGGCTTCATATTCCTTTTCCACATGGCGGTTCGGCGAAAGAATGCGGTGGGCAAACGCGCCGTCGTCCGTGAGAATCATAAAACCCGTTGTATCCTTATCAAGCCGTCCGGCTGGGAAGAGCCCCCTCCTGTCCAGATCCTCCGGGAGCAGATCGAGCACTGTGCGCTCCCGATCAGACCGGCTTGCGCTGATCACACCGGCCGGCTTATTCATCATAATATAACAGGGGCCTGGCCGCAAAATGCGACCGCAGAGGCAAATCTCCACCGCCTGTGGATCTACTTTGCATCCGATATCGCGGATGACGGCTCCCCCGATTGTTACCTCTCCGCGCCGGATTATCATCCGCGCCTGGGAACGCGTACAGTTTTGCATGTCTGCGATAATTTTATCAATTCTCTCAGCCATCACTTCCCTCCTGCGGCGGCGTATCCCGTCGTTTTTTGTAACCATATTGTAACATTTTGTAATCTTTTTGTCAACAACGCGCAGAGAATTGGCCGTCATATTCCTATCGGCAAGGATCATATATATGACCAGGGCAGGTGAAAATGATGTTTGTTTACGCTGTAAAATCTTCCAAAAAAAAACTCGCCGTCATCGGCGCTGGTGTTGCGGTATTGATCGCCGTGTTGATCTATATCCTATTCCGGTCCGGCACTATGCCGTCCGCCAGCACTGGGGATGCGAGCACACGGGCCGGGAATGAGGAGGAACGAATCGCCTTTTTATCCCAATACGGCTGGGATGTGGCGGAGGACCCCATCAAGGTGGAGGAAATCCTGATCCCGAACGAGTTTGACGACGTGTACACCAAATATAATGAGATCCAGGTACAGCAGGGGTTTGACCTGTCTGCCTACAAGGGATGCCGGGCCAAACGCTGGACCTATACCATCCTGAACTATCCGGGGGAGGGAGGCGTACAGCCCACGGACGGTTCCATCCGGGCCAATTTAATTGTTTATGACGGGAGTGTCATCGGCGGAGATGTATCCTCCGTTGCACTTGACGGCTTTATGCACGGCTTTGAGCGCCCGGACGCCGCGTCAAACGCCACACAGGCCGATATGTCCGGTCAGACAGCAGCGTAAAGCTTATGGCTGAAATTCACATTCGCTAAGAGCGGTTCGCCCTTTCAAGTTCGAA
>USLQ01000046.1 GCA_900555545.1 uncultured Oscillospiraceae bacterium
CCTCAACGGGTGCACTGCAAATATCAACCACACGGTTGACAATCGGTTCAATAACTTTTCGAAGCATTGCTGTCGCAGAAGTATCCGCCTTGAACTCCTCAACCGTGGCAATGTTCTCACAGCCAAGCTGTGTCAGCAACGGAACAATTGTCAAGGCATAACCCTCAACACCAGCAATTTTTACAAGGCCTGTCATCGGGCTGTTGGCCAACAGAGCGGCAAGAACTTTCTGGATTCCTTCCATGTTCGCGCCGACCGCCGCATAGAACTGATCAGCATTGCCGGTTTCGACGCCCCAAGAGACAGCATTCCAGTCAACTGCATTCCAATCATCAACCGCAGCTTCAAGCGCTGCTTTTGCCTCCGGATAATTTGTCAGCCCTTGAGCTACCGTGCGCGGTGTAACATTAATTCCAACAATGGAAGCAATGCTTGCACTATCACCCAGCAAATCCGCCAACAGCGGGAAAGCCGTCTTTACAATAAGCGTAACAGCTGCATCAGAATAAACATTATCTGTGATAAATTCGCCCAAGCTGTCTGCATTGAGACCAAGCAGAGCAAGCAGATCCGAATTATTGAGGACGGTATCAAGCGCCTCAACCGCCTGCGCCACGTTCTCCTCATTCAATCCTTCCGGATAGGTGAACTCAGAAGGCACATAGGAATCCGCACTGTTGAGTGCCGTATCATATGCAGCCTGAAGTGCCGTGTGTGCAGCATAGGCCGCTACAACAGCCTCATTCTTTTTCTGCTCATCATTAAAACGTGCATAAAGAGAATCCAAGTTGGCCAGTACAGCAGAAACCGTGGCAAAGTCATTCATTGTGATGGCTTTCACGTTCTCACCGTCAAACCAATCCGCCTTCATCTCATCGACAGCAGCTTGATAGTCATTCAGGATAGCTGTAAAGTAAGGATCAGCCACTGCAGCAACCATCATCTCATAATCCGCATAGGCCGCCTTGATATCCTCACGAGCCTTCACGCCATCCGTCATGGAATCATACTTAGCCTTCAACTCAGCAAGCTGGGCGTTGACCTCAACCGCTTTGTCAACTGGAACTGTAAAGCTATCATCTGTGGTGTACTGAGCTTTCAGTTCCGCAACCGAATTGATAAAGCCAGCGCCATCTCCATTAATGAAGTCGGCAGCAGCCTGTATCGGATCCAAGGTGGCGACAGCCGCCTCTGCTTCGTCTTCCCATTTGACGTAGCCGAAGGTTGTGTCATTAAAAATGGTATTGACCGCAGAAATCGCTTCCAAGGCAGCCGCAACATTTTCTGCCGTGACTTTCTCGCCCTCTGCGCCATAGGCCTCCACGACCTTGGCCGCCTCTTCGACAACGATTGTCACAGCCCGTGCCATCGCGTCCGCCTTCCAAGTTTTCAGGCTATTTTCGGCCTCTTCCTGGTAATCATTCTCAATGTCAAAGTGCAGATCTCCGACACGGTCATTAATAGCATCAAACGCATCGCGATATTCGTTGTAGTTATCCACCGTTATTGCAGATGCATCCGGATACTTTTCCAGGAATTCTTTCACCTCATCTAAGACGAGCTTAGACGCAGCCTCACCGACTTCATTAAGCTTCTGCTGCAGAGCCGGCAGCTGATCCGCAAGATCCAACAGCCAGAAGGACGGATAATTGCCCGCATAATTAATGGCAGAATAATTATCACTATAAAGGGTGTTCAACTCCTCGAACGTCATTGAACTGAGATCCTTTGTTAAAAAGCCATTCTCGATAGCGGTAGCAGCCCTTTTTATATAGTTCACTGCGGATATTGTTCCGACACTTGAGGTAAACTCAAGGGACGGCCACTTGGAGCAGGAATACTTATAGGTCGTATACCCATCATCCGGCGTGGTGACATCCGCAATCTTTGTCGCATCACCGTAGCCCCAAGCATATATTGTCAGCGTTGTAAACTTACTGGACGGATCAAATTTATCGACAAGGGCAACCTTGTCGGTCTCGCCAGCATTCGTAAGTGCCTCTTCAATGTCCGCAGTTACCGCTTTGCTTGCAGATAGTACATCTGCATACGTTTCAGGATCCTGTTTGTTCAGTTCCACCGTAGCCTTGATATAATTTTTGGCATACGTCAGCAAGTGGCCCTCTTTGTCATCGTAGACAGAAGTGCCGCTGACATAGTCAAAGGCATCTGCCTTTGCCGCTTCCACAGCCGCATTGATCGCCGCAGTATACTCTGGCGTATCCTCTGTTTCGGCCGCAAATGCGGTCATTACCGTGGAAAGGGACGTCATAACCATTGCGCCCGCGAGCACAGCGCTTAACGTCCTTTTCCATCTCTTCGTCTTCATGGACTCATTCCCCTTTCTTAAAAAGAAAAATTATTTGCCTGAGGCCCATTCCTAAAACAGACCCCAAAGTACAAGCCTATTATATTCTATGATTTGGTAAAAATCAAGATAAATCTTTATTAAAATCTTATAAAATAGTTTAATTTAACTTTTTTTGGAAATCCAAATTTGATCTACCGCTGTTGAACTGGTCATTCAAGTTCTCTTATCCCCTTCTAAATTCAAATGAATTTCAATAATAAATTCCGTCTGAAAGCCAAATAATTCTCGAATATTTGTCTTATATTCTCAAAATACGCTATATCTATCGCTAATTTGGATGCGACAGTCTCGATAATTTTATCGATATTGAATGAATATTCACTCATTATTTTTTCTAATGCTATCATACCGTGACGTGCTTTTTGGGAAATATTGGAGGAGGAATCATTTTAAAATCCAGTTCAATATGAAAAGATATTTAGTGTAAAGTGGTGTAATTTTACAGAAATACAACCGATAATTTATCTTAAATTTTACATATATTGCCCAAGCAGCGTTTCAATAAAACAGTGGTATGATCAAATTTTAGGGATTGATTTTACCTCCTCACTCTGATACAATATTTTATATAATTCTACTTGTTTTTTGGGGGTGTTTGAAATAAAAAATATACTAATTGACACCAAACGAAAGATCAACCGCGCGACATCGATCATTTTTATCGTTCAACTATTTGGAGCACTTGGCGCGGGATTTTTCTTTGTGGTGCAAAATATCCTGGGGGTAGAGCATATTCTGGGCGCACTGGAGCCAGTCAATGAGAATATCCTGTGGTTTGTCCTCTTCTGGGCGACGGATTTCTTTTACATCGCTTTCACCCTGATCCTGAGCTATCTGATTGCAGGGCTGCCGGCTGTCGCCCCCTCCCTGGCGCTTTCTATCTACTTTGCACACTTTGCCGGATCCCCCGTGGCCGGGGAGGATATGTATTTTGCCTACTTTGCAACCCCACTGAATGGCGGCGGCGGCGTCAATATCGGCTACATGGGTTATCTGATTATGGCGCTGGTTCTCTCGCTGTTGATCAAGTACTTATTTGCCGGGTACGACCGCCTGAAAAATATCTGGGGGCGCGGACTCGACCGCAAGCTTGACAAACTGCGTGTGAAGCATAGTAAAATCCCCAAGGATCTCACCGGTCTCTCGATCCTGGACAACATCGATCTGATCGTTCTGATTCTGATCCTGCCCGTAGTGAGCGCAGCAATCACCTGGCTGCTGATCCGGTATGGCATTCAGCTCCCATTCAATGCACTGAGCGAGGCGCTGATCGCGCCGCTTGAATCGCTGTCGGGCGTCAGCATAATCCTGATTGGACTGATCTTTGGCCTGATGATCGGATTTGATCTGATCGGTCCGTTATCCATGGCGGCATTCTCCGTGGCGGTGGCGGCCTTCCTGGATGGAAACGCCCAGCTGATGACCATCTACGGCGCATGTTTCATTACGATCGGATGGATCCCCCTGGGCGCGGTTCTGCTCCAGAAGATCACCAAAAAGGGCGGCCACTGCGACACGGACGACTTTAATCTGGCAGTCAGCGGACCGATTAACGCCTTTTTTGAAAATGTAAAATTGACAGTCGCTTTCTCCATGCCGTACGCCTATCGCAGCCCATTCACCGTGATCCCAGGCTATATGATCGGGGGCGCTTTTACAGGCCTGGTCACCGCCCTGTGCGGCATTGTCAACACGGACTATTTGGAGGCGCTGCCCAAGTACGGCAATGGCGCCACGTTTGAGGAGTTATTTGTGCAGGGCGAATACTATATCTCTTTCACCCTGCCGCTGCGCTCCGGCGACTGGCTGACCTGCCGGATCCCCCTGTTCTTTATCATTTTGGCCGGTGCGCTCGTAGGCGGTGCGGCCATCCTGCTGTTCAAAGAGCTTGCCGCCCGCGGGACGAAAAAGCGCGGCACCTATGTGGAATCCAATGGTGATATTGTCATTGAGATGCGGGAACTCGCCAGGAAGTATGGCGCCGCCATCCGCAGTAAAAAAGATCGTGCCACCGTCGATTGCGATCCAGAAAAGGGGGGCCAACCATGAGTAAGATCAAAAAAATCTGCGTGGGAATCGCCGGCGCCCTTCTCGCCGCGGCAGCAGTTGGAGGGATCGTCTTCCTCGCCTGTTTTCCGCCGGTCCAGACCAGTTCCGATCCACTGACCGGACGAGTAGCCGAGGCAGACGAACTGCGCATCGCGAGCTACAATACGGCAGCCCCCTGGGGCAACGCGCTATTGGGCACCGCCTCCTCCCGGCGAGCTGCAGCAGATCGCTCCGGACTCCATCGGCGTCCAGGAGATCAATAGCGCCTGGGTAAAAAAATTGAGCGAAATCAACCCGAACTATGCCTACTATGGCATCCCGCGGGACGATATCAGCAGCGAAAAGCAGACGGAAATGAGCGGAATTTTCTATCTGAAAGATAAATATGAGCTGCTTGAGAGCAACACCTTCTGGATCTCCGAGACACCGGAGGAGATGAGCATTTATCCAGATGCCGGGTGCTACCGCACCTGTTCCTACGTGGTGCTGAAAAATAAGGAGACCGGGTTTACATACGTCCACCTGAATACACATCTGGACAATGTGAGCACCGCGGCACAGAATCTGGGCGGGAGGCTGATCGCCCAAAAGGCGCAGGAGCTCGCCGAAAAGTACGGTGATGGGACGACCGTTGTCATTACCGGAGACTTTAATCAGTACGTGGACGGGGAGGCCTGCACGGTCCTCCTGAACGATGGATTCCAGAACGCTTCCACCGTAAATCCCGATGCTGCCTCCACCCCAACCTATCACAACTGGGGGGAAATCAACGAAGGCCAGCCGATCGACTTTATCTTTTACGATGGCAAGCTGGAGGCCAAAAGCTATACCGTACACAATGATCGGCAGGGGCGCTCCTATACGTCGGATCACTGGTGCGTCAGCGCGGACTTTTTGATTCAATAGCATAATTAACATCAGCTAAACAGGGGGAAATTTCAAATTCTCCCTGTTTTTTTGTGCCGATCTATGGTATGATAGAGACAGAATTTCCGGCCGAAGCGCCGAATCTTTCTGTACGGAGGGATCTATTCCATGATTTATATTCATACCTTTTTCTGGCTGCTGTATTTTGTAGGTTATCTGATTGTGATGACGCCCAGTAATATCTACATGTGGTACTTAACAAAGAAAGGGCGCATTCAGGAGCGCGACAAGTACATCAACCGCATCATTTTCAAGTGGGCGCGCCGTATGATGGCTGCGGGCGGCGGTAAAATGGAAGTACATGGGGTTGAGAACATTCCGAAGGACACACCCGTCCTCTTTACGCCGAACCACCAGGGCATGTACGATGTGCCCGCGATGATTACGGGGTTGGATGCGCCGCACGGACTGGTGGCCAAAAAGGAAGCGCTGCACTACCCGATCCTGCGCACGTGGATGAAGTACCTGCACTGCGTGTTCATCGACCGTGAAAACCCGCGTGAGGCTGTCAAGGCACTCAATGAGACGGCGGAGAACATCAAGAACGGCTACTCGATGGTCATCTTCCCCGAGGGGACGCGCTCCCGGAGCGATACGGTGGGCGAGTTCAAGCACGGCGCATTCAAGATCGCCAAAAAGTGCGGCTGCCCGATTGTGCCGGTGTGCATCGCCGGCACCTACCGCATCATGGAAGCCAACGGCGGCATCAAAATGAAGCCCGGAAAGTTCAAGGTGACGATCTTTGAACCGATCGACGTCAACGCGCTCTCCCGGGAGGAATTCAAGGAACTGCCCGAAAAGGTGCGCAATATGATCCAGGAGCAGATTGGGAAATAAGACATAAAGACAAAAAGGTGTAACCCGTTAAATGGGCTACACCTTCTTTTTATCCATTTTTCAAACAGTTGTCACACGAAATGCAACCGGCTATTAACCAAAAATCATTACAACTACCGTACAACATATGATAATCAATAACAGCAACAATGCTAGCAACGCGATCACGATACGCAGCTTATGATTGATACGGCGGGACTCGTTCAGTTGTTTTTGCAGCAAGTCCAACAATTCTTTTATCCTCTCCTCATCCATCGGTGGATTCCTCCTTTAATTTGTGATAAAACAACTGCGCATCGGAATCTCCTTCTCTCCTCTATCTGATTTCATTATATCATAAACAATTATACCAATATATAAAAACAATATAACTATTATGACAATCAAATCATTGTGCAAATAATTGCTCACAAATTAGTAATCACAATCCTCAATAAAAAATACAGGGTGCAACCCCACGTTGCATTTTGCAAATACAGGTTGGTTGCACGCCGCCGCCCTATCTGGTATACTTTCCCTATCCAATACGAGGAGGAAAAGCGATGAGCTTTGCTGAAAATCTAAAGCAGATCCGCAAAGAGCGTGATATTTCCCAGGAAGAGTTGGCCGAACTACTAACAGTGAGCCGTCAGGCCGTCTCCAAGTGGGAGCAGGGGGCCGGTTACCCCGAGATGGAGAAAATGATCTTACTATCTGAAAAGTTAAACGTCTCGCTGGACGAACTGGTATTTGGTCAGCGCAAGGCAGGTGTTTCCGCACAACCGGTCCAGCCTTCCGGCAGAATCATGATCAAATCGGCAGACGGGAAACAGATCGTCAACTGTTTAAAGGTTCTCCCCTCCCCCGTGTTCAGCCGAAAAAGTCAAAAAAACGTACCGCAGTGCGCGCTGTACGGCGTGGACAGCATCTCCTCCATCTGGGGCGAGAATAAGGTTATTCTCGGCTGGTACGCCGACGAGGCAAGCCTGCAAAAGGAGATCGACGCCATCTGGGGGGCCATCCGGGGCG
>USLQ01000047.1 GCA_900555545.1 uncultured Oscillospiraceae bacterium
CAGGAGAGGGGGATCCGGTTTGTGCCTGCCCCATCCGGTGTCACGGCCGAGGCCTATGATGAGTCCGGCCGTAAAATCCCCTGGGAGTCCCTGTTAGCTATTTGTTGTAAGGATCGCTGGGCTGCGGGAGAGGATGTGGCGATCCCGTACAGCGCGCCGGGCTATCTGGATCAGATTGCGTCGGAGTACGGCCGGAGCGCCGTCCGCTATCCCGAATCCCCTATCGGGGAGGAGGATCGGGCGGCACGGGAACTCGGGGCGCATCAGCAGTGGGTACGGGATGGCCTGTTTTTAACTGTCCAGGTGCTCCGGATCCTGGCGGCACGTGGTTGTACGTTGGCTGAACTCGTCGACGAACTCCCGTCCGTCTCAGTATTTCGCCGGGAGATCGAAGCTCCTGTCTCCCCGTCCGGACTATATGAGCTTTTGGGTGATGATGCCGGACAGCGCCTGCCCACAGGGGAGGGGATTGTCCTCCGGCGTGGGGCGGGACGGGTGATGATTACGCCTTCCCGTACAGGCAGCCGATTCCATGTGTTGACGGAGTCGGCAACAATGGAGGCGGCTCGGGAGCTGTGCCTGGATATCTGTGATCTTGTCCGGAAAAAAGGGGCGGAAAAGCAGAATTCGGCCATCCATGACCTTGACAGCCGTTTGGAATCAGGGTACAATAAATAGAAGTGGAATTTTTATATTGCACCTTGCACAGTTTTTGCGGGGATGTTTTGGCGGGTGGCCTGATCCATCCGCCTTTGATGGGATAGATGCGCATCCAACTGCGCTTGCCGCTGTGAGCGGCGAACATACAAACAGGAAGCGGGGAGCAGATCCCCGTTCTCCTCTCAGGAATTTAATGACTCGCCAGTAGCATACGGGCGGGCTATTGTTGATCGTGATTGAATTGAATGATAATAAGGAGAATTTAAATGGAAAAAAACAGAATATCAGGGGCCGCAAAGGGTGGAGCAGCCACCGTGCCGGAAATCATAGACGCAGCTCCCCGCGGTAAGAAACAGCTTGACACGCTCCCAGCAGCGCACGGTCAGGCGAAGGGCGGCGTGCGTACTGTACGTAAGAGCTCAGCCCCCAAATCCGCAGCTCCCAAGGGGGAAAAGGCGCCTCCGCGTACGCGCCAGCCCGTCAAACAGGCCAAGAATGCCGTCACGGATGCCAAGCCCAGGAATACGGCTGCCAGCCGTGGGCGCAGGACATCCAAGAACAGCAGCCAAATGCCGGTGCGTATTGCATTCCTGGGCGGTATCAATGAGATCGGCAAGAACATGACGCTCTTTGAGTGCGGCAATGACATGATTCTGGTCGACTGCGGCCTTTCTTTCCCGGATGCCGACATGCCAGGCGTAGATCTCGTCATCCCGGACTTTACCTATGTAGAGCGCAATGCGGATAAGATCCGTGGCATCTTTATTACCCACGGCCATGAGGACCACATCGGCGGATTGGCCTATCTGCTTAAAAAGGTGAATATCCCCGTTTACGGCACGCGGCTGACGATCGGCCTGATTGAGGGCAAGCTGCGGGAACACGGCCTGCTTGGCCGCGCCAAGCTGCATGTGGTTCAGCCGGGCAGCCGGGTCAAGAAGGGGAATTTCGTCATGGAGATGATCCATGTCAACCACTCCATTCCGGATGCGCTGGCCTGTGCAATCCACACACCGGCGGGCGTTATCGTCCATACGGGGGATTTTAAGATCGATCCCACGCCGATCGACGGCGGCATGATCGACCTTGCGCGCTTTGCCCAGCTCGGCCGGGAGGGCGTGCTGTGCATGATGTGCGAATCCACCAATGCCGAGCGGCCCGGCTTTACTGCCAGTGAAAAAAAGGTGGGCGAGTCGTTTGAGACGCTCTTCCGCAAGGCGCGCAACCGGCGGATCATCGTGGCAACCTTTGCCTCCAATATTCACCGGGTACAGCAGATCATGGATATAGCCCAGAGCCTGGGGCGCAAGGTGGCGCTCTCCGGCCGTAGCCTTGAAAACGTTGTGGCCATTGGATCGGAGCTCGGCTATCTACACGTTCCGGACGGGCTGCTGATTAACATCGACCTGATCAACCGCTATCCCAATGATAAGGTTGTCCTGATCACAACCGGCAGCCAGGGCGAGCCAATGAGCGCCCTCACGCGCATGGCCATGACGGATCACCGCAAGGTCAGCATCACGCCCAATGATTACGTCATCATCTCCGCCACGCCGATCCCCGGCAATGAGAAATCGGTCGGCAATGTCGTCAACGAGCTGATTAAGCTTGGCGCGGAGGTGATCTATGAGCGGATGTACGATGTCCATGTGTCTGGTCATGCCTGCCAGGAGGAGATCAAGCTTCTCATCGGGTTGGTCAAACCGAAATTCTTTATCCCTGTGCACGGTGAACAAAAGCATATGCTCAAGAACAAAATGCTGGCGGAGAGTATGGGGATCGATAAGAAAAATATTGTCACACCGGATATCGGCCTGGTTATGGAGCTGACGCCGGACTCCCTGAAAACGGTCTCCACCGTTCCGGCGGGCAAGGTGTTTGTAGATGGCTACGGCGTCGGAGACGTCGGAAGCGTCGTCCTCAAGGATCGGAAACATCTGGCGGAGGACGGCTTGATCGTTGTCGTCGCAACGATCGACAGCGCCACCGGCGAGGTGGTTGCAGGGCCGGACGTTGTCTCGCGTGGTTTTGTCTACGTCCGTGAGGCCGAGGCCCTGATTGAGGATGCTAAACGCGTGGCCTACCGTGCGCTGGAGGACTGCCGGGATCAGCATATCCGCGAGTGGAGCAGCATCAAAACACGACTGCGTGACGATGTGTCCCGACTGATGTATGAACGCACCAAGCGCAGCCCGATGATTTTGCCTGTACTGATGGAAGTGTGAGGTTCATCATGAAAAAATTCCGTGCGGAGCTCTGGATCTATATCCTGCTTTGTGCCGTCTTAGCACTGTTTGTGATTGCCGCCTTTGCCGCAGGCCCTTGGCAGTTGGCCGTAGTGGAGTTGGTTGTCTGGATTATCGTCTCGGCAGCGGCATTATTCCTGATAAAGTATTTAAAGAAGCGGGCGGGGAACCCCGCCCGGCAGCTCAACAGTATGCTGGATTTGACTCAGCGGGATGCTGTCGGGCATTTTCCGCTCCCGGCTGTCACGGCGGATGGCGAGGGGAATATCATCTGGGATAATGATCTCTTTCGGGCACGGGTGCTGGGAGATCAGGAGCTCCAGCTCAATCAGATTGGCAGCCTGATCGGTGATATCACCCTGCCGGAGTTGGCGGATATCGGAAGCACACCAATTGCCTATGGCGATCGGATGTACACGGTTTATGTGAGTATGCTGGAACCGGGACCGGTCGAACAGCTCTATGTGCTGATTTTTGTGGACGATACCTCGCTGAAAAAGGCCGCGGAGGAGTACGAGGGGATGCATCCCGCCGTATTGTACATCTCGGCGGATAATCTGCCCGAGGTGACCCAACGCCTGCGCGATTCCGAGCGTGCGGCCGTGACGGGCGGCGTGGAGAAGATCATCGAGAACTGGATGTCCGGGTTCCCGTCTTTCATGTGCCGGTTGGGGGATGCGCGTTTTGTCGCCGTCACAGAGGACCGTCAGCTCAACCGAATGATTGAAGATAAGTTCAGTGTGCTCGCCCAGATGCGCCGCTACTCCTACGACTCGGTCAAGGGAATCACGCTCTCCATCGGCGTAGGCCGGGGCGATAATGTCCAGGAGAGCGGCGACAAGGCCAGGCAGGCGCTTGATATGGCGCTTGGCCGCGGCGGCGATCAGGCCGCCATCAAGCAGCGGGATGTGTACGAGTTTTTCGGCGGCGTCTCCATGGGCGTCGAGACGGGGACCAAGGTACATACCCGTATCACGGCCACCGCGATCGAGGAACTTATTGAAGGCAGCGAAAATGTGCTCATCATGGGCCACCGCTTTGCCGATCTCGACGCACTCGGCGCGGCCATCGGGATGTACAGCGAGGCCCTTGCGCAGAAGAAAGAGGCCTATATCGTCATGGCGCGGGACAGGACGCTGACTACGCCCCTGATCCGACGTATGGATGAGCAGGGAAAGGGAGGTATCATCATCGAGCCTGAGCGGGCGATGGAGATTTTGACAAAAAAGAGTCTGCTCATTATTGTGGATACGCACCGGCCGGATTTTGTCGAATCCCCGGAGCTCTATCGTGCGGCCAAGGCTGTGATCGTCATCGATCATCACCGTAAGGTGGTGGATCATATCGATGACGCCCTGATCTTTTTCCACGAGCCGGGTGCCTCTTCCTCCTCGGAGATGGTGACGGAACTGCTCCAGTACATGGGGCAGCGCGGCAATAAACCCGTCGTCGGGAAATTCGAGGCCGAGGCGCTGCTCGCCGGGATCATGCTCGATACGCGTAACTTCATCATGCGCACCGGTGTGCGCACCTTTGAGGCGGCGGCCTATCTCAAGAGCTGCGGCGCCGATATCATCAGCGTAAAACAGCTCTTTACAGATGACATTGAAGATTATAAAATGAGAAATACCATTGTCTCCGGTGCGGATGTGTACCGTGGGTGTGCAATCGCGATCGCGGACGTGGTGGATAACGATATCCGGGTGATCTCCTCACAGGCGGCGGATGAGCTGCTCGATATCACTGGAGTCAAAGCATCCTTTGTGCTGTACGCCGCCGACGGGCTGGTCAATATCTCGGCCCGCAGCATGGGGAAAATCAATGTACAGCTGATTATGGAGTCATTGGGCGGCGGAGGGCACCAGACAATGGCGGCCGCCCAGATCGAGGATATCAGTCTGACGGACGCCAAGGTGCGTCTGCTGTCAGAGATCGATAAATATTACGCGTCCCTTGGGGACGCCCAGACGGAGGATGAATCATGAAAGTAATTCTGTTGCAGGATGTGAAAGGGCTGGGCAAGCGCGGAGAGCTTGTCACAACCTCGGATGGCTATGCGCGTAACTTCCTCTTCCCGCGTAAGCTGGCCAAAGAGGCGAACGCCCAGGCAATGACGGAGCTCAAAGGGCGCGAGGCGGCCGAACAGCACCGAATCGAGGTTGAAACCAAGCAGGCGCAAGCCTTTGCCAAAAAAATCGGTGGCGTGACCATCCATCTCACAGCCAAGGCGGGCACGAATGGGCGTCTGTTTGGCTCTATCACGGCCAAGGATATTGCGGCCCGATTGGCGGCCGATTACAGCGTCCAGGTGGATAAGCGTAAAGTTGAGGTCGAGGAGATCAAAAACTTCGGCACATATCCTGCTAAGGTGAAGTTCAGCTACGGGATCACTGCCGATATCTATGTCGCGGTCAGCGAGGAGTAGTTTTTTATGGAGAACAGCCCGTCTTTTGCACAACTGAATGAAGCGGAGCTGCCCCACAGCCTGGAATCGGAACAGGCTGTGCTCGGCTGTATCCTGAAGGAGCCCGAGTGCATGGCACAGGTGGTGTTGATTCTCAAGCCGGAGTACTTTTTCCTGCCGCGCCATCAGGCTATTTTTTCCGCCATGGTCAGCATCGACGCCACGGGCAACAAGGTGGATCCGCTCGTCCTGTTGGAGATGCTGCGCCGGGATCAGGTCTTTCGCGATGAGGAGGGCAAGGAGTATCTTTTCCGCCTGCTTGATGCGTTCCCCACCACTGCAAATGTGGAGGCCTATGCAAAGGCAGTGCGGGATAAGTATTATGTCCGTTCGCTGATCGAGGCGTCGCGCGATATTATCAATTCTGCGTTGGAGCAGCAGGATGCCCCGGACATGCTGCTCGACTCTGCGGAGCAGCGTATCTATGATATCCGCCGGGGGCGCAACACGGGCGGCCCGGCGCAGGTAGGGGATATCATCGTCAATGATGTGTACGACCATTTACATAAGATTACCTCGGAGAACAAGGAGGAGTACCTGGGGACCTCCACAGGCTTTTCCGCCCTGGATAGGGTTATTTCCGGGTTGAACAAGTCGGATTTGGTGATCGTCGGTGCCCGCCCGGCCATGGGTAAGACGAGCTTTGCGCTGAATATGGCGCTCAATGTGGCGCTCAAGGCGCACAAAAAAGTGCTCTTTTTCTCATTGGAGATGAACAAGGAGCAGCTGGCCCAGCGCGTGCTCTCCATGCAGTCGCGCGTACAGAGTGTGAAGATGCGCAACGGTGAGCTCGATCCGGACGACTGGGTTCGCCTGGGCGAGGCGACCATCCAGCTGAGCGACTGCCCGCTCTACTTTGACGACACCTCCACCATCACTGCGCCGGAGATGAAGGCGCGCGTGCGCCGGATGAAGGATGTCGACTGTATCTTTATCGATTACTTACAGCTCATGAAGGCGGGTACCCGGATCGAAAACCGTGTTCAGGAGGTCTCCGAGATCACGCGGAACCTCAAATTGATGGCCAAGGATCTGAATATCCCGGTCGTCACACTGGCACAGCTCTCCCGTGTGACAGAGGGGCGGGGCAAGTCCCACCGCCCGCAGATGTCGGATCTGCGCGAGTCCGGCTCCATCGAGCAGGATGCAGATATCATTATGATGCTCTATCGCGATGATTATTATGACAGCGAGGGCAAGGAGGGGGAACAGGTCCCCAACGGGCCGCGGCCGACGAGCAGTGTGATTGAGGTGATTGTCGCCAAGAACCGACACGGTCCAACGGAGACGGTCAAGCTCGGCTGGAATTCGGAATTTACGCTCTTTACAACCCTGGCGGAGAACTTTGGTGAATGACAATGGGACGGTCACTGGAACAACAGGCGATGGATACAGTGGAGCGCTATGAGATGCTCATACCTGGGGAGCGCGTAATTGTCGCGCTCTCCGGCGGGGCGGACTCCATGGCGCTCCTCACTTTTTTATATGATTTGCAAGATCGGGCGGGCATCCGGGTGGAGGCGGCACACGTCAACCATATGCTCCGCGGCGATCAGGCGGAGGCGGATGAACAGTTTGTACGCAAGGTATGCGGATCCCTGGGGATTCCGCTGCACGTGCGGCGCGCGGATATCTCCGCTTATGCGCAGGAGCATGGGATCGGGATTGAGACCGCCGGCCGGGAGGTACGCTATGACTTTTTCGCCTCCTTTGGCCCGGACTGTAAGGTGGCAACCGCGCACACGCTTTCGGACAGTGTGGAGACCGTATTGGCGCACCTGTCCCGTGGCAGCGG
>USLQ01000048.1 GCA_900555545.1 uncultured Oscillospiraceae bacterium
CATCCTTGGCCAGGAAGGTGAGAACCTCCGCACTGCCCGGTCTGCCCACAGTGATCTTTTCAATCTCCGGTGCCTCCTTGGGCAGCGGGACATTGTGACAGAAATCGTACTTGAAGAATTCGACCCCCCACTCCGCAATCGTCTGCGCATCCAGCGCCTCATGGCCCAGGCTTGCCGGCAGATCCTCACAGGTGAGCGTACCATTGGAGGAATATAGGCCAAGCTTCATGCCCATGGCGTTGACATCCTTGACCAACTGGGGGATCCCGCTGGGGAAGTTGGTCAGATCCCCCTGAAGGCGGCCGTCCTGGTCGCGCAGGGAGGAATGCCAGCAATCGTCCAGATTCAAATAGATATATCCAGCATCCACCAAGCCCGCATCCTTCATCGCTGCGGCGATCTCACGGATCAGATTTTCGTCAATCTTCTCCCGGAATGCGTTCCAGCTGGACCAGCCCATGATCGGTGTGAGTCCCGCCCCATTGCCATACTTCTCCACCGGGGCCTGCTTGCGTGCCTTATGGTTGTCAATCTTACGTTTGACATAGCACTTCGGACAGAATTTATTCTTTTTCATGCCGGTGACAGCCGCCGCCCCGGCTCCGGCTGCGGCCAACGCCGCGCCCGCAATGATATAAGCTTTTTTATTCATGCGTCATTCCCGCCTTCCGTATTTGTGGTTTCGCGCCCGCTTTTCCGGCTGCCGCCGGTCACCTGCGCCGCATCAAAGTTCGTTTTGACACGGCGGATATTGGTCAGACTGTTCTCCAGAACATCCTGTGCTGAGAGCAGCATATTTTCCACAAAGTCCGATGAACTCCCCCGTAGGGTATCGGCCCACCGCTGCGCCTGTTTTTTAGTGCTCTCCGCCTCTTCGTTGGCATCGCTCATAATCTTTGCCGCCTGTGCATTCGCCTGAGCTACGAGTTTATGCGCCTGCTCCTGTGCCTGCCGGGTAATGACATGCTCTGCGACCAGAGCCTGCGCCTGCTTTTGTGCCTTGGCAATGATTCCCTCCGCCTGTTTTTCGGCGCTCTCCAGAATCTCGACACGCTCGCTGGCAATGATCTGCGCCTGGCGGATCTCATCCGGGATATTCAAGCGCATCTCTTTAATCAGTTCCATGACATTGCTGGCGTTGATCAGCGTCTTGCTGGTAAAGGCAAGGCTGGTACCGTCCTCGATGGCATCCTCCAACTGATCGAGCAGCTCCTCTATGCTGACCTTGGACATTGTCAATCCTCCTTATGTAAAAGACGTGCTGTGATATCCTGATAGATCTCGGCCGGGACAAAGCTTTTGATGTCGCCGCCGAATTCACACACCTGCTTAACGACGCTGGAACTGAGGAACATATTCTCCCCGCTCGTTGTCATGAACAGCGTCTCGACGTCGGGATTCAGTTCCCGGTTGGTCAGTGCCTGCTGAAACTCGTCCTCAAAATCGGAGACAGCACGCAGGCCCTTGACGATGGCATCCGCCTTTTTTTCCCGGGCGTAATCTGCCAAAAGTCCCATGTAAGTATCCACCTCGACGTTGGGCATCCCCCTGGTGCAGCGGCGCAACAGCTCCACCCGCTCCTCCGGAGTAAAGGCGCTGCTCGATTTGTGGTAATTGCGCATCACCACTACGATCACATGGTCAAACAGCCTGGCGCTGCGTCGGATGATATCCATATGGCCCAGCGTGACGGGATCAAAGCTCCCAGGGCAAATTGCGGTTTTCATTCCTTGCTCCCCCCTCGGTATACGGCCAGTTCCGTCTTGCCATATCGATAGCGTCGGTACAGAGCCAGCGAACCGGCCATTTGCGGCAGTTCTTCCCGCTCCGGAAGTTCGCAGATAATCACGCCGTTTTCATCCATACAGGGTGCCACCGCCTCCAGCGCCCGCTGTAAGATTCCTTTGCCATAGGGCGGGTCAAGCAATGCAATATCGAATTTCTCCCCACGGTTGCGCACAAACATCAAACTGTCGGCATTATAGACCTCCGCTTGGGACGCCAGACCCGTGTGCTCCAGATTTTCCTGAATGACAGCGGCCGCCCGCTTGTCGGAATCCACAAAGACCGCCTTCGCCGCGCCGCGGCTGAGTGCTTCGATCCCGAGCTGGCCGGAACCGGCGAACATATCCAGAACGGTTCGGCCCTCCAGTTCAAACTGGATGATACTGAACAGCGCCTCCTTGACGCGGTCCGTTGTTGGACGGACATCGCGCCCTTCCAGCGTTTTCAGCCGCCGTCCCCGGGCGATACCGGTGATGACACGCATCCACAGCGCCTCCCTTGTAACTAAATTCAGTTTATTATCTCATTTTCACTATTGTTTTGTCAATATTATGTTGCCGGATGATAAAAATTATATACAGCCTCGGCCGCACGCCGGCTCATTCCGTCCGCCGCCGTCAATTCCTCTACCGAGGCGTTGGAAATCCTGCGCATGGTCTTGAAGTGGGACAGAAGCGCCTTGGCCCGTTTGGGGCCAATCCCATCAATCTGTGTGAGTGCACTGGCCAACGTACTGCGCGCATGGCTCTGATGGTGATAGGTAATGGCAAAGCGGTGCACCTCCTCCTGAATGGTGGAGACAAGTGTAAAGGCAGACCTCTTGTCATTTATCGCAATCTCGCCACCGTCCATCGCGATGGCCCGCGTACGGTGCTTGTCATCCTTGACCATACCGAAAAGCGGAATATTCAGACCGAATTTTTTCAGTACCGGCTCCACGGCGTGCATCTGGCCCTCGCCGCCGTCGAGCAGGATCAGATCCGGCAGCGTCCCGAATCCCTCCTGCCCCTGGTTTCGGTAGTACTCCTCAAAGCGCCGGGTGAGCACCTCGTTCATGGAGGCGTAATCATCCTGACCCGTAAAGCCCTTGATCTTAAAGCGGCGGTATGATTTTTTGTATGGCAGTCCGTCCTTAAAGACGACCATGCCCGCTACATTATCACTGCCCGCCGTGTGGGAGATATCGTAGCTCTCGATCCAGACGGGGGGCTTCTCCAGCCCAAGCAGGCGGGCAAGCTCGTCAAGCGCCGCCGTCTGGCGGCCGGTTGACCCATGCTTAAGCGCGAGCTTTTGCGCCGCATTGGACCGGCACATCTCTATCAGCTTGACCTGTTCCCCGCGCTGCGGGACAAAGAGCTCGACTTTTTTGCCGGCCTTCTCCCGCAGAAAGCGCTCCAATAACTCCGGATTCTCCGCCGGACCATCCAGCGTGACACGCCGCGGAATATCCCGGCGCATGGAGTAGTACCGGGTGACAAGCTCGCGTCGCTGCTGCTCAAGCGTGCCCTCCGGCTCGTAGAAGAAGTGCTCACTGTCATATAGGCGGCTGTCTGAAAAGCGCATGACAACCAAGCAGTTTTCTTTTTCCCCCTGCGCGAGGGCGAACACATCCTGCTCCGTGATGCCGGTGGCGACCACCTTCTGCTTTTCCGCAATCTTTTCCAGCGCGCGGATCCTGTCCCGCAGCTTGGCGGCGCGCTCAAAATCAAGGTTTTCAGCGGCCTCCTCCATCTTTTTAGCGCTCGTATCCCCGCCGCGCAAAAAGTCCAGTGCCTCTCGGATGGACTGGTCATACTCCTCCTGGCCAATTTTGCGTGCACAGGGGGCGGCACACTGGCCAATAAAGTAATTCAGGCAGGGGCGCCCCTTTCCAATATCGCGTGGGAAAATACGGGAGCACTGGGGCAGCTTGAAAATTTTCAGCGCCTCATCGACGGCACACGTCACCGCATAGGAACTCGTATAGGGGCCGATATACTCCGCCCCATCATCCAACTTCTGCTTGACAGCGCTGATCCTACGCCACTCCCCGCGCGTCACTTTGATATAATGATAGCCCTTGTCATCCTTGAGCAAAATGTTGTATTTAGGGGTATGCTGTTTGATCAGGCTGCACTCGAGCACAAGCGCTTCAAACTCACTATCCGTCAAAATATAATCAAAGTCGTCCACGTGATCGACCATCTTGCGCACCTTGATCGCATGGCCATTCTGTGAACCGAAATACTGGCTCACGCGGTTTTTCAGCGCCTTTGCCTTGCCGATATAGATAATCTGCCCGGATTTGTCCTTCATAATGTAGACACCGGGTGTCAGCGGCAGGCTCATAGCTTTTCGGCGCAGATATTTAATTTTGGGATTTTTACTCTCTATCACAGCGGCCCCTCCTCCCTGAAAAAAGGCGGATAACAAAAAAGCACACTGCGAACGATCCGCAGTGTGCCTCTTTTCCAATCATTTACTCCGCAAATCCAGACTCGACAAGCTTGACAAGGCCCTCAACGGCCTCCTCCTCATCGGAGCCACCGGCGATAATGCGGATCTTCATACCGCCCATGATGCCGAGCGAAAGAACACCAAGCAGGCTCTTCGCATTGACGCGGCGCTCTTCCTTCTCCACCCAAATTGAGGACTTATATTCATTCGCCTTCTGGATAAAGAACGTGGCCGGACGGGCATGCAGACCCACTTGGTTCTGAACTGTAACATCTTTAACGTACATAATGTATCTCCCACCCAAAATCAAAATTGATAGCTGATTACTCACATATTATAGCACAAAACTTGTCTCCGTCAATGTTTATTTCCCGCATTTCCATCAAAACGCAAGAATTCGGCTACTATCCCAAAGTTGACCGTCCTATTGAATTCAGAATTTGTTCAATTTGGCGTGAATTTTTTTGTGAAAATTAGAAAAAAATTCGTGCAAATCGTTGTGCACATCTTGGATTCTGTTGTTATTTTGCCTATAAACCACGTATAATTCCATACAATATGATCGGCCATCAATCCCCACTTTTTCCAAGGTTCAGTGACTCCAGATAGGCCCGGTCCGCCTCCGTCAGGGGAGCATTTTGCAACATGTCCGGGCGTTTTTGCAGGGTACGTTCCAACGATTTTTGGCGCCGCCATTTTTCAATATTGGCGTGGTGACCGGATAAGAGGACTTCCGGCACGCGGATCCCATTCCACAACTCCGGCCGGGTGTACTGCGGATATTCCAGCAGGCCATTGTAGTGGCTCTCGAGCGTAAATGCATCCTCATTGGCAAGCACACCGGGCAGCATCCGGGCGACGGAATCGGCCAGCATGAGGGCAGGCAACTCCCCGCCTGTGACCACAAAATCCCCGATGGAGATCTCCTCGTCCACCATACAGTCCAACACCCGCTCGTCTACCCCCTCATAGTGGCCGCACAGGATGGCAATATTGTCCAGCTGTGCCAGCTCCTTGACACGCTGCTGGTCGAGTTTTTTGCCCTGTGGGGACATGAAGATGCAGTGCGGAACCGTGCCTAGCTCGTCACACAGGGAGACAAAGCAGTCATAGATCGGCTGCGCCTGCATGAGCATCCCAGTGCCGCCCCCATACGGAGCGTCATCCACGCGGTTGTGCTTGTCATGCGTAAAGTACCGGATATCGCGCGCGTGGATCTCAAGCGCTCCGCGGCGCAGCGCTCTACCGATGATACTTTCGTTGAAAACGACCTCACACATATCCGGGAATAAGGTCATGATATCAATTCTCATTGTCAAAAATTCCTTTCAGCGGTGTGATAGTGATCTCCTCCGCCTCCGGCGAAACACGGCGCACCACATCCGGGATGGCGGGCAGCAGGTATTCCCGGCCGTCCGGCGCGAAGATGTGCCAGACATCGTTCGCACCCGTCTGAGAGACCTCCCGCAGTGTGCCGTAGAGATGCCCGTCCGACTCATCCACCACGCGGCAGCCGAGCAGATCCTCGATGAACCATTCATTCTCGCCGATACCGGATTCCCTGCGGTCCATATACAGAATCAGCCCACGCAGGGTATTGGCCTCCTCCAAGCTATCCACACCCTCGAGCGCCAGCAGTGTGATATTCCCATGCGGTCGGCAGGAACGCACCCGCCGGCCCTCCCGGCCCTCATTGTCAAAATACAGGGTAGAAAAACGGCACAGATAATCCGGGCTGTCACACCACGGCTGTACACGCAATTCCCCGCGCACACCGTGGGTGGAGACGATTCGCCCAACCTGTAAATATCGCTTAACCATCCGATTCCTCCGTCCTGAAAGTTCTGCCCGGGATCCCGGACAAAAAAATCGGACAGGCTGCTGCCCGCCCGAAATTCAATTATTCATCAATTTCCACATTGATGCGCTCATCACGCGTGCCGGCCGCGGCGCGCATGACAACGCGAATCGCCTTCGCGATACGCCCCTGCTTGCCGATCACGCGCCCCATATCATCGGCGGCTACGCGCAGGTGATATGTAACTGTGCCGTCCTCCGACGGGGTGTCATCGACTGTAACGGAAACGGCATCCTTATCATTGACAAGGCCGCATGCAATACTGCGCAAAAGCTCTTCCATCATCTGAGAAAGCCTCCAACCTTATTTCACGATGCCATTCTTGCGGAACAGTGCCTTAACGGTATCTGTGGGCTGCGCGCCGTTAGCAATCCACTTCTTAGCCTTCTCCTCATCAATCTTGACGACCTCCGGATCCTCAACCGGATTGTAATAGCCGAGCTCCTCGATGAAGCGGCCATCACGCGGGAAGCGGGAATCCGCAACTACGATCCTGTAAAACGGTGCCTTCTTTGCGCCCATGCGGCGAAGCCTGATTTTAACTGCCATGTTAAATTACCTCCAAAAATATATCATTTTTACAATTTAGTATCATCACGCTTTGCGTGTCGATCACAGATTACTGCATCCCGCGCATCATCCGGCGCATCCGGCGGCGGGTGTCCTTGCCATTGACCTGCTTAAAGAGCTTTTGCATCTGGCGGTATTGGTTGAGCAGGCGGTTGACATCCTCCACCTTGGTGCCGCTGCCGGCGGCAATCCTGCGCTTGCGCTGAGGATTGATGATCTCCGGCTTTTCGCGCTCCTTACGCGTCATGGACTGGATGATGACCTGCATCTTGTCAAAGGCGCTCTCATCAATATCCGAATCCTTGACCTTGCCGCCCAAGCCCGGGATCATGGCGATGGTGTCCTTGATGGAGCCCATCTTACGCAGCTGCTGAAGCTGGTCCAGCAGATCGTTGAGGTCGAACTTGTTGGCTCGGAAATTCCGTTCCATCTCCTCCGCGCGCTTGCGGTCGAGGGTCTGCTCCGCCTTCTCGATCAGGGAGAGCATATCGCCCATGCCGAGGA
>USLQ01000049.1 GCA_900555545.1 uncultured Oscillospiraceae bacterium
CGGGATTGGCTGTATGTAGCGGATCATTGCCGCGCGCTGGAACGGGTGCTGGAGCGGGGCCGCCCCGGCGAGGTGTACAATATCGGCGGATGTCAGGAGCGCACCAATCTGTCCGTTGTGCGTGCGGTAGTCGCTTATGTCCACGCGCATGTGGATGCCGGTGTGGACGAGGGCTTGATCCGACATGTCGCGGACCGGATGGGGCACGACCGGCGGTACGCCATCAATCCGGATAAAATCGCGCAGGAGCTCGGCTGGCACGCACAGACCGCATTTGAAGACGGCTTGCCGCGTACGCTGGCTTGGTACCTTGAAAACTGGCCGTGGATGGAGCACGTCACTGGTGGGGAGTACCGGGATTATTATGATCGGATGTACCGCGGCCGGTGAACGATATAATATGGAAGAAAACCTGCCTGCACAACGCTATGCAGACAGGTTTTGTTTTTATCCGGCTTTCCCGAGCACTTCGAGCGGGTCGGTCAGAGTGCCGTCCACCCGGATCTCCAGGTGGATATGGCTCTCCTCCGCTGATTCGCAGGGGGCGGGGCCGACTTTGCCGATGACATCACCGGCACTCACGGCTGCGCCCTCGGAGACGCCCGGATCCTGTGCCAGTCCGCTATATCGGGCGACGATCCCGCCCCCGTGGTCAATCTCCACCGTTACGCCATACATTTCATCGGTTTTAACGCTGGTTACGGTGCCTGCGCCGATCGCCTTGACCGCGGCGTCCGCCGGGCCCTCAAAGTCGATACCGGTGTGGACACGCCAGTCGTTCATCGTTTTGGAGTAGACCATTTCCCCGTTGCTGTAATCCATGCTGATGTCGTCGCCCAGCGGCAGGGTAAAGGATGCGCCTGCGTCTGAGACTCTGCCTCCGTTGTCGGGGGCTGCGTTGTGTTTTCACGTGTGTCCGGCACCTCGGTTGCCGGCACGTTGGCCTGCTGATCGCCCCACTCCACGTCGGGCTCCTGCTGCCCGTCGGCAACGTACGGGGTCTCTACCTCCGGTTGAGCGCCCATCCGGATCGCAGTGTAGGCGGATGCACCCACCGCCAGCAGGCAGAAGGCGAGGGCAATATAGAAACCTTTGCCGGAGAGGAATTTTTGTATTTTAGAAGACGTTTTTTTATTCTGTACCATCGTGTGCACCTCCAACCTTATGTTGACCGCTTTTGATGCGCATTATTCAGTGCGCAGTTGTTTTTTAAACGCATCGTGCCGAATGATAAATTGCACTTTGAATCGATGCCGTATTGTGGTATAATTGAAAAAACAAAGCGCCCTTTTTGGCGCGTACGTGATGTTCCACTGACGCATGGACCGCGGCTTATCCCAAAACGGAGGATGGATCATGAAATCGGATATTGAAATTGCACGCGAGGCAAAAATACTCCCCATCCGGGAGATTGCATCCCGGCTTGGACTGGATGAGGATGAGATTGAATTTTATGGCAAATACAAGGCCAAAATTACGAACAGTGCGCTGGAACGCCTGGCCGGACGGCCGGATGGGAAGCTCGTTCTGGTGACGGCCATCAACCCAACCCCGGCGGGCGAGGGGAAGACAACCACGACCGTGGGCCTCGGTGAGGCCATGGCCAAGATCGGCAAAAAAGCGGTGCTCGCCCTGCGGGAGCCCTCCCTTGGTCCGGTGTTCGGCGTCAAGGGCGGCGCGGCCGGCGGCGGGTATGCCCAGGCAGTGCCCATGGAGGATATCAACCTGCATTTTACAGGCGATATGCACGCCATCACAGCGGCCAACAACCTGTTGTGCGCGCTGCTGGATAACCATATGCAGCAAGGGAACGCCCTGCAAATCGACCCGCGCCGCGTACTTTTTAAGCGCTGCCTGGATATGAACGACCGCGCCCTGCGCAACATCGTTATCGGCATGGGCGGCAAGGCGAACGGCGTGGTGCGCGAGGATCATTTTATCATCACCGTAGCCAGCGAGATCATGGCGATCCTCTGCCTGGCGGACGATATGGAGGACCTCAAACGCCGCCTGGGGGAGATCCTGGTCGCCTATACCTATGGCGGGCAGCCCGTTTATGCGCGCGATCTGAACGCCGTGGGTTCTATGGCCGTCCTGCTTAAAGACGCGATCAATCCGAATCTGGTCCAGACGCTGGAGAATACGCCGGTGCTCATGCACGGCGGCCCGTTCGCCAACATCGCGCACGGCTGCAACTCCGTCCGGGCCACACGGGCTGCGCTCAAGCTCGGCGACTACTGTATCACGGAGGCGGGCTTTGGCTCCGACCTCGGCGCGGAGAAATTCCTCGATATCAAGTGCCGCCTGGCGGGGTTGAGCCCGGATGCCATTGTCGTAGTCGCCACGCTGCGTGCACTCAAGTACAACGGCGGCGTGCCCAAGGCGGATACCGGCAAGGAGAATGTTGCGGCGCTGAAAAAAGGCTTTGCCAACCTGGGCGCCCACGTGGAGAATATGCGCAAGTACGGTGTACCCGTGGTGGTGGCCATCAACCGCTTTTTGACGGATACAGAGGATGAGCTCAGGGCACTGGAGGAATATTGTGCCTCTATCCATGTGGAATATGCACTCAGCGAGGTGTTTGCCAAGGGCGGTGCCGGCGGGGTTGATCTGGCGGAAAAAATTGTGCGCGCCTGCGAGCAGCCAAAGCAGTTCCACATGATCTATGAGGATTCGGATCCCTTTGAGACCAAAATGGACAAAATTGCCCGGGAAATCTACGGCGCCGACGGCGTGGCCTACACGGATGCTGCACGGAAGGAACTGGCGAATATCCGCTCCCTGGGCAAGGACCACCTGCCTGTCTGTGTGGCAAAGACGCAGTATTCCCTCTCCGACGATGCGTCCAAGCTCGGCCGTCCGGAACACTTTACCATCACGGTACGGGAGCTGCGCCTGTCCGCAGGGGCCGGATTTATCGTGGCGCTGACGGGGAATATTATGACCATGCCCGGCCTGCCGAAAAAGCCGGCAGCCGAGGCTATTGATATTGGCAGCGATTTTGAAATTACAGGATTATTCTGATCCCATTGACAACGGAGAATCGAGAGAGGAGCGAGGAATTTGATTAAACTCGTGGCCATTGACCTGGATGGAACGCTGCTCGGCGCGGATCATGAGTCGGTCACCCGGCGTACGGCCGATGCTCTGCGCGCGGCACGGGAGGCGGGGATTCAGCTGGTGATTTCCACCGGGCGTATGTATAGGAATATCCCGGAGCCGGTACGGGAGGCCTGCAAGACGGATTATGTGATTTCCTCCAATGGGGCGGCCGTATGGGATACGCGCAGGGACGCAATTGTCTACGGCAAGCCGATCCGCTATGCCAAGGCGGGTCAGATCATCGGCCTGCTCAATCGGGAGCATGTGTATTATGAGATGTACTATCAGGGCGCCTCTTATGCGGACTGCTCCTGCTATGACGCGATCAACCGCGACCTGCTCCCGGACTGGTATGAGAAGCGTATCCGCGTCCACTCCAAGCCGGTGGACAATGCCCTGAACTTCGCCGTAGTGGGCAAGCGCGATATTGAAAAGTTCAACATCCCGTTCCTGCGGGAGGAGCCCTACCGCAAGCTGTGGAGTGAGATCGCGGCTCTCGGTGGGCTGGAGCTTGTCTCCTCGCTGGAGAACAATATCGAGGTCAACGCCGCCGGCGCCGATAAGGGCGATGCCCTGATGCACCTGTGCAACAAGCTGGGGATCGACCGCACGGAGGTCCTCGCCATCGGGGACAGCGGGAACGACGTTCAGATGCTCCACTATGCGGGCGTTTCCGTCGCGATGGGCAACGCCACGCCGCATGTCAAGACACTGGCCGGCTATGTCTGCCCCTCCAATGAGGAGGACGGCGTGGCCATTGTGCTGGAGGGTCTGGTCCAAAAGTACCGGGGCGCATAAGCCCCGGTTTCGCCGATGATCCAAATTATTGTACTGAACTCAAAAATTTCTCTTTACTTTAGCGTGATAATATGATAAAATAACGGCAGATGAAAGAGGGCTGCGCTGCGGCCCCTGCAACAGGAAGAAACGGAAAAGGAGTTATCACCTATGAAAAAGAGAATTTTGGCCCTTGCCGCCGTCGCGGCACTCGCGCTGTCTATGTTCGCATTCGGCGCATGTTCCAATCAGACAAATAACGACGATGCCCAGGGGGAGAGCGCCAACAATACGTCGGCCGACACACTTGTCGTCGGGTTTGACCCCGGCCAGCCGCCCATGGGCTATACGGATGAGAGCGGCAATTATGTCGGATTTGACATTGATTTGGCCAAGGAGGTTGCCAGCCGCCTGAATATGAAGGTGCAATTCCAGCCCATCAACTGGGATGCCAAGCAGATGGAATTGGAGTCGGGCAATATTGACTGCATTTGGAACGGCTTTACGATCGAGGGCCGTGAGGACGACTACACCTGGAGCGATCCCTATATGCAGAATGAGCAGGTCTTTGTTGTAAAGAAGGGGTCAGATATCAAGACAAAGGAAGATCTTGCCGGTAAGACGCTCGCCTATCAGAAGGACTCCAGTGCTTCCGCTGCACTTGAAAAAAATCCGGAGTTCATGGCGACACTCGGCAACTCCACACAGACGGATACCAACCTGAACGCATTGCTGGAGGTTCAGACCGGGTCCGCAGATGCGGCGCTGCTTGATTCCACCATGGCGGAGTACAATATTACCAAGCAGGGCGGCGAATATGAAGTTTTGGAGGAGCCGCTCTCCGCTGAAAATTATGGCATCGGCTTTAAGCTTGGCAATACGGAGTTGCGCGACAAGGTGCAGGGTGCGCTGGATGCAATGGTGGAGGACGGAACATTTGCCAAGATCTCCAATGAGTGGTTTGGCCGTGACGTCAGCATCAAAAAATAAAATCGGATAGCGTTAACAGTCGGTTCAACGGAGCGGGGGCGCGGGAAAGCGCGTCCGCTCCGCTTGTGTCTATCCGATAGATGATACGTTGTGGATTGTGAGGTTGATTATGACTGAGACAATGCTTTTAGCGGCTGATCTCGATTATGCACTGATTGTGGATCAGTTGCTGGGCGGCATGGGCGTGCTGCTCGAAATCTTTTTCCTGACGCTGCTTTTTTCAATGCCGCTTGGTATTTTGATCGTTCTGGGGCGGATGGCCAGGAACATCGTGATACGCTCAATTTTCAAATTTTACATATCGGTGATGCGCGGTACGCCGTTGATGCTTCAGCTGATTGCGGTCTATTTTGGACCGTACTATCTGTTCCACATCAATCTCTCCTCCTTCCCGTTTGACTACCGGATGGTGGCGGCGATTATTGCGTTCACACTCAACTATGCCGCCTACTTTGCGGAGATTTACCGCGGCGGGATCGAGGCGGTGCCGCAGGGCCAGCGTGAGGCCGGTCAGATTCTCGGATATTCCAGACCCCAGATTTTCTTCCGCATTGTGCTGCCGCAGGTGGTCCGCAACGTACTGCCCAGCGTGACCAATGAGATTATCACGCTGGTAAAGGACACCTCTCTGGCGTTCACCATCTCCATTATGGAGATGTTTACCGTGGCCAAAGCGCTTATGTCCTCGGAGTCCTCACTGGTTCCGCTCGTCGTGGCCGGTGTGTTCTACTACGTGATGAACCTGATCATTGCCTTTGTGATGGGCAGGATCGAGAAGGCCATGAGCTATTACGACCGAAAGGAGACAAAGGACGATGACAGAACAAAGGCGAAATCCAAGCTCTTCCGCATCGGCAAGCGCTCTGCTTGAGATTAAAAACCTGCGCAAGAGCTTTGGCAAAAATGTTGTCATTCAGGACATCTCCATCCAGGTGAACCGGGGGGAGGTCGTCTCCATTATCGGGCCGTCCGGGTCGGGCAAATCGACGCTCCTGCGCTGTGCGACGATGTTGGAAAAGGCCAATCAGGGTGTGATCCTGTACGACGGCGCCCAGATGTTTGGCCCGAACGAAAAGGGAAAGTACGCCTATGCGCCCAAGGCGCAGCTCAAGGAGATCCAGCGCAAATACGGGCTGGTGTTCCAGAACTTCAACCTGTTCCCCCACTTCTCCGTGATCCGCAACGTGACGGATGCGCTGGTACAGGTGCTTAAAATGGATAAAAACGAGGCGCGCGAGCGCGGGATGGAACTGCTGGGCAAGATGGGCCTGGCCGATAAGGCGGACGCCTATCCGAGCACGCTCTCCGGCGGGCAGCAGCAGCGCGTTTCCATTGCGCGGGCGCTCGCCATGCGGCCGGAGATCCTGTTTTTCGATGAGCCGACCAGTGCACTCGATCCGGAGCTGACGGGCGAGATCCTTAAGGTGATCCGCTCGCTGGCGGAGGAACACATGACCATGGTCATCGTCACGCATGAGATGGCGTTTGCCCGCGAGGTGTCCGACCGCGTGATTTTTATGGATCAGGGCGTCATTATCGAGCAGGGCGACGCTAAAGAGGTCATGGATCACCCGAAGAGCGAACGGACCAAGTCGTTCATCCGGCGGTTGGAGAGCCGGGAATAGGGGGAACTCCAGTGGGACAGGCAGTCAAAAAACGGGTGATGTACTTCGACCTATTGAATATTTGCGCCGCCATGTGTGTGATTCTGCTGCATTGCAACGGGATCTCCCATACGTATTCGGACACGCTCGCATGGAAGCAGGCCATGCTGGTGGAGACGGTCTGCTATTGGGCAGTGCCGGTGTTCCTGATGTTGTCGGGCGCCAATCTGATGGGGTATCGGGATAAGTACAGCACTGCGGAGTTTTTCAAAAAGCGCTTTGTACACACGGTGATCCCCTTTGTGGCCTGGTCGCTGATCAACGCGGCCCTCAAGGGGTTTAATTTGGTGGAGATTGGCTGGCAGGGAGTCATGAACCACCTGTTCCTCTCCAAATTTGAAAATGTATACTGGTTTTTTATTCCGCTTTTTGCCGTTTATCTTTCTATGCCGGTGCTCTCCCTGCTCCGGGAGAACCGGCGGATCCTGTGGTATATGGTGGGCGGCGCGTTCCTGCTTCAATCTACGCTGCCTGCGTTGTTCCGATACGCGGGATTGTCATGGAACGGATCACTGTCCATGCTGACGATGGGGGGGTACCTGATCTATCCTGTCCTCGGCTATCTGCTCTCCGTGACGGATCTGACCCGGGCGCAGCGGGCGGGAATCTACCTG
>USLQ01000050.1 GCA_900555545.1 uncultured Oscillospiraceae bacterium
AAAGGCCGCCGAAAAGTACGGCGGCACCTGCACCACAAGACGGGCGGATGGAAAGTTTATTTTGAAAATATTACTGCCCTTTCCTGTCGTTTAAACCTCACTCCATAGCAGTTCACCATTGTCATATACACGAATATAGTCAACCAAAAATTGGGACGGAAGTATGTTATCCGGATCTGTAATCACGCCGCAGCCCAGCCAAAACCATCGGCTCGGTTCAGGTCCACTCTCCTTCTGATTACCGCCGACCTCTGTACTGACAGTAAGCCGTGCCGGCGATTGACTAATCAAATCTGGATCGGTGACCTCCCAAAGCAGTTTGTTGTCATAATAGAATTTGAGGCTGTCTTTTTTCCAATCGAGAGCAAAGGTATGAAATCCATCGTATAGGTCCTCTACTTTTGTAACGCGCTTTTTACTGTCTGTGTAACCATCATAATGAAGGGTATTTTGAATTTTATCCCGGACTGCGCTCTCAAAAATATCAATCTCACAACCGTCCTGCGCCTTCTGCTCCATTTGACTAATATCGTCTGGCATCAGCCAAAAGGCGGACCAAGCCCCACGGATATCCTCAACCTTACAACGGATCTCATAATAGCCATAGGTGCTGCGCCGCGTCTTCCAACTCAGTTCTCCGCAGTAATAGCCAGGCTGTGAACCACTCATATATTCTGTCTCAATGACCAGATTTCCATCCGCTATGAACACCTGTTCCGGAGACCAATATCCACCTTTGCGCGGACCGAGTTCAGCCGTCGTCCATACGGTGGGATCGATCCCATGTTCAAATTCTTCGGAAAAAGCCAACTCATAGTTCGCCGGAAGTTGAAAATTCTCTTCCTCACCTTCTGTACTACAAGCAGTCACGGTTACCCCCAATGCCAAAATCAGTATGGCAGAAATTAAGCGCTTCATCAAATCTTCTCCTCTCCTCAATCCATCCATTTTTCATTCATAAAGTAAATATAAGATGCCTTCCACCCGACTTTACCTTATTATACTAATTATCGACCGATCGGTCAATAACGAATTTGGAGATTAAAATGAATAAATCTGAAAAGACAAAAATCACGAAACAAAAAATTTTAGAAGCTGCTCTGAGGGAATTCGGAACCTACGGATACCATGGTGCAACAATTAACGGGATATGTGGGCACAACGGAATCGCAAAAGGCCTGATTTATCACAACTTTGAAGGTAAGGATGATTTATACCTGTGCTGCGCACATTATGCGGTATCGGAATTTATTCGCTACGTCGGGCAGTGGAAAGCAAATGCGGACTTGCTCCAATATATGCGCCTGCGCAATGAATTCCTTATCAGCCATCCACATATGGGGGCAATCATCTTTGAAATGATGCTAAACACGCCGCAGGAACTGATGGAACCGCTCATTGCAATCAAGGCCGATTTTGACAGATTCAATATCGATCTGTACTCCCGTGCCATTCACACAATAAGGCTGCGCGAGGGCATTACAGAGCAAGACGCGCTGCGGTATTACAATCTGCTGCAAAATATGCTTAACAGCTATTTCAGCCAACAGATCCTATCTGGAGAGACATTCCCTATGGCCGCAGCCAGCCATGAGAAGGACCTGGAGACAATTCTGAGCTATATACTCTATGGCATCGCAGAGAAGGTGTAATCCCCTTCCGATTCATCCAACAAATGAAAAGGAATCGGAACGCCGGGGGCGGCGTCCCCTACAGTTGTATTTTTTCATCTGCTATGCAGCCGAACATCATTCAGATTCGCCAGTGCGACGAACGATCTTTACAAGTCATCTATCTGCCATACTAATGTCGACTACCAATAGACGGAAAAGGACCGCCCGCAGGCGGTCCTTTTTAATGATTAGATTGGGATCAGACCAGCTCGATGATGCACATCTCCGCTGCGTCACCGCGGCGGGGGCCGGTACGGATGATGCGGCAGTAGCCGCCCTTGCGATCTGCATACTTGGGAGCAATGGTGTCAAACAGCTTCTTGCAGACATCCTCTTTTGTGATATAAGCAAGTGCCTGACGCTTTGCATGAAGTGTATCGTTCTTGGCAAGCGTAATCATCTTCTCGGTTGCCGAGCGCACTTCCTTAGCGCGCGTTACGGTTGTCTCAATCTTGCCGTTCTCGAGAAGGAACGTTACCATCGCCCTCAGCATCGCCTTGCGGTGATCGGTCGTTCTGCCGAGCTTCCTGGTTGCGGGCATTTATATTCACTCCTTTACCGTCTTACTCTTCTTCCTTGCGAAGGCTCAAACCGAGGTCATTCAGGCGGGCGATCACTTCGTCCATGGACTTGCGCCCGAGGTTCCTGACCTTCATCATATCCTCTTCGCTCTTGTTGATCAAATCCTCTACCGTGTTGATCCCTGCGCGTTTCAGGCAGTTGAAGGAGCGCACGGAAAGATCCAGATCATCAATAGACTTCTCAAGGTATTTCTCCTTGTTGTTGTCATCCTTGACCACCATGATCTCGGCGTTGTGCGCCTCGTCGGATAGATCAACGAAGAGGTTCAGGTGCTCTGTGAGAATCTTCGCCGCAAGGGAAACACCCTCCTTGGCGGAGATTGTACCGTTCGTCCAGACCTCGATCGTCAGCTTGTCGTAGTCCGTGATCTGGCCAACACGGGTATTCTCAACATTATAATTTACTTTGAGCACCGGGGAATAAATCGAATCGACAGCAATCACGCCAATAGGCGGCTGCATCAACTGCTTATTGCGCTCCGCGGGTACATAGCCGCGGCCCCTGTCCACTGTGATTTCCATGCTCAAATGGGCATCCTTATCCAGGGAGGCGATGTGGAGATCCGGATTCAAAATCACAACTTCCGAATCAGCTTTAATGCTGCCGGCTGTTACTTCACCCTCACCGTTTGCATCGATGTAAACGGTTTTGGGACCGTCGCCATTTATCCGCAGTATGACATCCTTTAGGTTGAGGACGATCTCGGTCACATCTTCCTTAACGCCATCGATCGTGGAGAACTCATGGAGCGCGCCATCAATCTTGACGGAGGTGACCGCATAGCCCGGCAGGGAGGAAAGCAGCACACGGCGCAGGCTGTTGCCGAGCGTTGTGCCATATCCACGCTCGAGCGGCTCGAGCGTGAACTTCCCATACGTTCCGTCAGGTGTCAGTTCGGTCGTTTCGATTCGGGGCTTTTCGATTTCAATCATTCAAAACCCTCCTTATATAAAAGTGGCTATCGCCTACTGCGTACTAACGTTCAGCAATCAGCTATTATTTGGAGTAGAGCTCGACGATCAGGTGCTCAGCTACCTCGTAATCGATATCGTCACGCTGCGGCATTGCAACGATCTTCCCCTCGCTAGCGCCTGCGGCCTTTTCAATCCACTTCGGGCAGGGCTGCTTGCCAAACGTCTCAATGAGAGCCTTGAATTTAACAGAGGCACGGGACTTCTCGCGGATCGCTACCACATCGCCCACCTTAATCTGATAGGACGGGATATCGACACGCTTGCCGTTTACTGTAAAGTGACCGTGGTTAACGAGCTGACGGGCCTCTCTGCGGGTAGCGGCAAAACCCATACGGAACACGACGT
Organism: uncultured Oscillospiraceae bacterium; assembly: GCA_900555545.1. GTDB lineage: Bacteria > Bacillota > Clostridia > Oscillospirales > Acutalibacteraceae > Onthovicinus. The sequence goes on from USLQ01000050.1 coordinate 3,575, forward strand.
TATCCAGACGGCGCTCCAACTCCTGGAGCAGATTCTCACCGGTGACGCCCTGCTTGCGGGCAGCCTCCTCATAGTATGCATGGAACTGCTTCTCCAGAACGCCATAGATGAACTTGACCTTCTGCTTCTCATTCAGCTGCATGCCGTACTCGGACTGCTTGCGGCGGGACTGCTTGGGGTTGCGGTATGTCTCCTTGGAGTAACCAAGGACAGCCGGAGAAATGCCCAGCGTTTTGCAACGCTTCAGAACGGGCTGCATATTCTTTGCCATAGTATTGGTCCCTCCTTAAACTATACTCTTCTTCTCTTGGGCGGGCGGCATCCATTGTGCGGGATCGGAGTGACATCCTTGATCATGCTGACCTCTAATCCGGCAGTCTGGAGCGCACGGATCGCGGCCTCACGGCCTGCGCCGGGGCCCTTCACGTAAACTTCAACAGTCTTCATGCCGTGCTCCATAGCAGCCTTGGCAGCTGTCTCGGCGGCTGTCTGAGCGGCGAAGGGTGTGGATTTCCTGGAACCCTTAAAGCCCATCTCACCGGCACTGGCCCACGATACTGCATTCCCGTGCGTATCGGAAATGGTCACAATCGTGTTGTTGAAGGTGGATTGGATATGAGCTGCGCCGCGCTCAATGTTCTTACGCTCACGGCGTTTACGAGTCGTAGCGCCTTTCTTGCCCGTAGCTTTAGTAGCCATTCAATTACCTCCTCGCTTACTTCTTCTTGTTCGCAATCGTCTTCTTGGGACCTTTGCGGGTGCGGGCGTTCGTCTTGGAACGCTGGCCGCGGACCGGCAGGCCCTTGCGATGACGGATCCCGCGATAGCAGCCGATCTCGATCAGCCTCTTGATATCGAACGCGGTGTCGCGGCGAAGGTCGCCCTCCACACGGATGTTCTTATCAATATAATCACGAAGCTTGGAGACGTCCTCTTCACTCAAATCCTTCACTCGGGTGTCAGGATTTACGCCTGTTGCTTTAATAATGTCGCTTGCTGTTTTGCGGCCGATGCCGAAGATATAGGTCAAGCCGATCTCGACTCGCTTATCCCTCGGCAGGTCAACGCCAGAAATACGCGCCATTTGTCAGTTGCACCTCCATATAATAGGTTGTTCAGGTTAACCCTGACGCTGCTTATGCTTGGGATTCTCACAGATGACCATGATTTTCCCGTTGCGCTTAATCACTTTGCACTTTTCGCAAATCTTTTTGACAGAAGGTCTGACTTTCATAGTATAATACCTCCCTCGCTTTTCGCTATTTTGAACGCCAGGTGATGCGGCCGCGGGACAGATCGTACGGGGACATCTCCACCGTAACCTTGTCGCCCGGCAGGATCCGGATGTAGTTCATCCGCAGCTTGCCGGAAATGTGGGCCAGGATCATATGGCCGTTTTCGAGTTCAACCTGAAACATGGCATTGGGCAATGCCTCCTTCACGATTCCCTCGATCTCAATCATATCCTGCTTTGACACAACGTATCCTCCTCATTGCGGAAATCGTAACCGCCGGCGGTCAAACCACCGTTAAAATCTGCGGTCCGTCGTTTGTTATTACAATCGTGTGCTCCCAATGGGATGAGAGCTTTCCATCTATTGTTTTAACAGTCCAGCCGTCAGACAATGTTTTGACTCCCGCCTTGCCCAGATTGATCATGGGCTCGATGGCAATCGTCATGCCCGGCACAAGGCGAACGCCTCGGCCGCGTGTACCGTAATTCGGCACAGCGGGGTCTTCATGCAGCGCCGTACCGACGCCGTGCCCGGTAAACTCCCGGACAACGGAGTAGCCGCGCGCCTCGCAATACTCCTGAATGGCCGCGCCGATATCACCAAGCCTGCCGCCCACGACAGCCGCCTTGATCCCCTCATAAAGGCTCTCACGCGTCGTGTCGTTCAGCCGCTTTGCCTCGTCGCTGATTGCGCCCGCTGCAAAAGTGGCGGCATTGTCACCGTGATATCCGTCCTTTTTGGCGCCCAGATCAATGCTGACCAAGTCGCCCTCATGGATCACGCGATTCCGATTCGGAATACCATGAATAACCTCATCGTTTATTGAAATACACGCTGTTGCGGGATAACCGTTATAATGGAGAAAATTAGGTTGGGCACCCTGACTGATAATATAGTCATAGGCGATCTGATCGATCTCGCCCGTTGTGATGCCCGGCCTTACAGCCGCACCCGCGAGCTGGAGCGCGGCTGCCGAAATCCGGCAGGCCTCGCGCATCAGCTCGATTTCTCTCTTGGTTTTTACAACAACCATGTTCTCATACCTCCAGGGCCGCGAAAACAACTGCGGTTGTATCCTCAACGTCTTCCTGCCCCTCGGCAATGACAAGCTTCCCAGACTGCTTGTAGTATCCCTTGAGCGGCTCCGTCTGGTCGTGATAGACTTTCAGTCTGGCAGCAACCGTTTCGGGAGCATCATCTTTTCTCCTGATGAGCTCAGCGCCGCATTTGTCGCAAATTCCGGCGACCTTGGGCGGATTGTGATCCGTGTGGAACGTGGCGCCGCACTTTGGGCACACACGCCTACCGGACATCCGTTCCACAATCATATCGTCGCTCACTTCCAGCGACAGGACCTTATCAATGTCAGCCCCCATCGCATCCAGTGCTTCGGCCTGCGGGATCGTCCTTGGGAAACCATCCAGAATATATCCGTTCTTGCAGTCCTCGTGAGAGAGCCTGTCTTTGATGATGCCAATCATCACTTCATCCGGGACGAGGTGGCCACGGTCAATATACGACTTGGCCTGCTCGCCCATCTCCGTCCCTGCGGCAATTGCCTCCCGCAGGATATCACCCGTGGAGATTGCCGGAATGGAGAGATGCCGGCTGATTCGTGCAGCCTGTGTCCCCTTGCCGGCCCCCGGGGCTCCCATAATAATCAGCTTCATACATCCTACTCCTTAATTGTCGAGGAAGCCCTTGTAATGGCGCATCATCAACTGGCTTTCGAGCTGCTTAACAGTCTCAAGCGCAACACCCACCAAGATGATCACGGATGTGCCGCCCATCGCAATAGTCATACCCTCGTTGTCCATAATCAGGGAGGTCAGCTGTGAGAAGACGATCGGGAACAGCGCCACAACGCTCAACATCAACGCGCCCAACAGGGTGATCTTGGAGAGGATCTTGGTGATGTAGTCCGAAGTGGGCTTTCCAGGACGAATCCCAGGGATCGCACCGCTGTTCTTGCGGATATTGTTCGCCATCTCGATCGGATTGTACTGAATCGTCGCATAGAAATATGCGAAGAAGATGATCAACAGGAAGTATACGCATCCATAGAAGGGGCTGCGCTGGCTGAACAGACCAAAGAAAGTATCCCAACCGCTGCCCTCTTCATAATCGATGAACATGCCAATCGTCGCAGGCAGGGAAAGGATCGAGCTTGCGAAGATGATCGGCATAACACCGGACATGTTGACCTTGATCGGAATATGGGTGCTCTGGCCACCGTACATCTTGCGGCCAACAACACGCTTTGCATACTGCACAGGAATCC
>USLQ01000051.1 GCA_900555545.1 uncultured Oscillospiraceae bacterium
GCGGACAACGTGGGCGACAACGTGGGCGATGTAGCCGGCATGGGGGCCGATCTGTTTGAGAGCTATGTGGGTTCCATCATCTCAGCTGTCACACTCGGCGCCGTGGCAACCTTTTCGGCAGGGGATGTCATCGGAAATGCCGGGATCATTTTTCCGCTGGTACTCTCCGCCATCGGTATTATCGCCAGTATTCTCTCCACTTTCTTTGTCCACGGCAAAGGCAATCCGAGTATGGCGTTAAAAGTTGGCACCTATGTCTCTGCTGCTCTCGTATTGATCGGCGCCGGACTGCTCAGTTGGTTTATGCTCAAGGAGCTCAACGCCTTCTTTGCGGTGCTGTCAGGCGTAGTGGTGGGACTGATCATCGGCTTTGTCACGGAAATCTACACTTCCGGTGACTACAAATCCGTCAAAGGGATCGCCAATCAGTCCGAGACCGGATCCGCGACAAATATTATCAGCGGCATCGCCGTCGGCATGAAATCCACCGCCGTTCCAATCATCGTGATCGCAGTTGGAATCCTGGTAGCATACAAGGTGAGCGGTCTGTTCGGCATCGCCCTCGCCGCGGTAGGTATGCTCTCCACCACCGGCATCACAGTAGCCGTAGACGCCTATGGCCCCATCGCCGACAACGCCGGTGGTATCGCAGAAATGTCCAACCTGGATAAAAGCGTGCGTGAAATTACAGATAAACTGGACTCCGTCGGCAACACCACCGCCGCCATCGGCAAGGGTTTCGCCATCGGATCCGCTGCGCTGACAGCGCTGGCCCTGTTCGCCTCCTATGCGGAGAGCGTGGGGATCACAAGCGGGATCAGCATCTTGGCCCCCGATGTAATCGCCGGCCTGTTCATCGGCGCCATGCTCCCATTCCTATTCTCCGCCATGACAATGAACTCCGTCGGTAAGGCTGCCAATCAAATGATTGAGGAAGTCCGCCGCCAGTTCAAAACAATCCCCGGCATTTTGGAGGGGACTGGCAAGCCGGACTATAAGCGCTGTGTTTCCATCTCCACCCATGCCGCCCTACGGGAGATGCTGGTGCCCGGCATCATGGCAGTTGTGGTACCGCTGGCGGTTGGATTCCTGTTGGGACCGTATGCGCTGGGAGGCCTATTGGCCGGTTCACTTGTGACAGGCGTTATGCTGGCGATCTTTATGTCCAACGCCGGCGGCGCGTGGGACAATGCGAAGAAATATATTGAAGAGGGGAACCATGGCGGCAAGGGCAGCGATGCCCATAAGGCGGCAGTAGTCGGTGATACTGTGGGGGATCCGTTTAAGGACACTTCCGGCCCCTCTCTGAATATTCTGATCAAGCTAATGACGATTATCGCCCTCGTATTTGCCCCTGTGATCGCACAGGTTGGCGGTTTAATCCATACACCATGTCCCCCGCCCGGAGTTCGGCGGGGGACTGCTTTATTGAAAGGTTCTAACATGAAAATTCGATCTGCCGACCAGCGTGATCTTCCGGTTCTGGCCGCACTCAAACAGCGGTGCTGGGAAGAGACCTACCGGGGCATCTACCCGGACGAGAAAATTGATACTTACAATAAGAGTGAGCACGCAGCGCGTTTTCAGCTTCTGATAGAAAATCCGGAGCGCCATCTATTCATTGCAGAAGTGGACGGACATGCGGCAGGCTATCTGGAATACGGCCTTCCTCTTCGGCCATTCCGTTCGTTCCAACGAGAAATCGGCCTGTTGTATCTGCTGCGCGAATTCCAGCACAGGGGATATGGGGGGCAAATGTTTCGATTCGGTCAGGCGGCCATTTGGGATGAGGGAAACACGGAATTTTTCGTATCCTGCAACAAATACAACACCCCTGCACTCAAATTTTACAGGAGAATGGGTGGATGTATTATCCATACGGATCCCGATCAGGCGGATCGTTCCATTCCTCAGGTAAAATTTTTATACACATGCATATAGACAAAAGGAAAAGGCGCGTTGCAAAAAAATAATTTTGCGACGCGCCCTTTTGCTCTATTTTAAGATGGAACCAGATATGCGCCCAAAGGTCACCCCGTCAGGTTTTTACGCATCCGAAGCAGGATCTCTTTTTCCCGCCGTGAAACCTGAACCTGGGACATGTTCAGCCGGTCGGCCGTCTTTACCTGTGTCAGCCCTTGGAAATAGCGCAGCTCGATCAGCTTCCGATCGCGTTCCGGCATCCCCCGCATCACCTCCTGAAGGGCAATCCGATCCGAAACTGCCTCGTCCATTGAATCGACTGGAATATCCATCTGGCGCTCCTCCCCGTCACCGTCCGATGTCAGGGATAGTACGGGCATACCAGCCGCAAGCGCCTCGGCAGCCTGAGTACTGTCCATTCCGAGGGACTGCGCAATCTCTCCGATCGTTGGCTCCCGGCCGAGTTCTTCCGCCAATCGGTCGCTTTGCTTCAGAACGGCACGGGCCTTTTCCTTCATGGCGCGGCCAACCTTGACACTCCCCCCATCCCGGAACATGCGCCGGATCTCCCCGAGGATTACCGGAACAGCGTAGGTGGAAAATGCAAACCCGCGCTGTGGATCGAATCCGTCCACCGCCTTGATCAATCCGATGCACCCTGCCTGAAACATGTCGTCGTATTCAATTCCGCGGCCGCGGAATTTTTTGGCACAGGCATGAACCAAGCCCATATTCTCTTCAATCAGGCGTTCCCGATCATCCATGGCAACGCCCGCGGACTTTTTTATCGATGACAACGGTTGTCCCCCTCCCGGGCTCTGAGCGAACTCGGACATGGTCGGAAAAGCTCTCCATCACCGTAAATCCCAGACCGGATCGTTCACCACCCAGCGTCGTGTAAAGCGGCTCCATCGCCTTATGTACATCCGGAATCCCACAGCCGCGATCCCGGATCTTGACGCGTACCAATCCATTCTCATAAATTGAGGCCGTGATGTAAATCCTACCCACCTGCTCGCGGTAGGCATGGACAATGCAGTTGGTAACTGCCTCGCTGACCGCTGTTTTTAGATCGTTGATCTCCTCCACTGTTGGATCAAGCTGAGCGGCGAAAGCCGACACCGCTGTACGGGCAAATCCCTCGTTTACAGATCGGCTCTCCAGTGTCATCTTCATCTCATTTACCGGCTTCATGTTCATGCTCCTCCCTTTTACTGACCGTCATCAATTTGGAAAGTCCGGACAGATTCATCACCCGGTACGCACTGTCGGACAGATTCAGCACTTGAACATGCCCCCCATAATCCCGCACCATGCGATACCGCCCCATCACAAGTCCTACGCCGGAGCTATCCATAAATGTAACATTGTAAAAATCGAGTCGCACCTCACGCGGGCGCGTACTGCGGATCACTTCGTCGATCTTCCCGCGTAATGCCGGGGCGCTGTGATGGTCGATCTCCCCACTGATATACGCAGTGAGCACGCCATTGCTGCTGTTGATCTGAACACCCATATGTTTCCCTCCAATAGTGGTTATTCTGTCAGTTTGTCCCGTTTTTGCCAAAATATACAAAACGGCAGCCTTTACCTATTCATGATAAAGGCTGCCATCTAATTATTTTGTCACAATCGGCGATCTATACTGATTTTTTATGACCCGATCAGTTTGTTAAACGCATCCATGTAGGTGCTATTGCCGGGAATTAGAGAATAGTTGATCGCGAGGACCTCTTGAATCGCATTGGCGCTGACAAATTCGGCCAGATTCATATCGATCTTGCGCGGATCCACAACATAGATGGTCTCGTAACTATCGACCAGGAACGGAACAAGGGCATTGCCGTAGGACTCCTTGATGACCAGAATGCTGCGCCCGTTCTTATTCTGCGTACTGATCTTTACAAGTGGATTATCCCCCTGAATAAACGCCAGGTACTTGTTGCTGTTGGATACCTCCGTGGTGATGATGCGCAGGTCACGCCCATCCGTCATGGCCGCACTGCCATAGTACTGGCCGGAAGCCTCAGTCTGAGGCCAGAAGTACTCAACATAATCCGGGTTCTGTTTGAGCACCTCGGCATTCGTATAGCCGTACATCGTGCCGACAAAACCATCAATCTTTCCGCTTTTATAGCTATTGAGCGGCTTTGTGCTGAACCCTGCTACCTCGCCCAGAGCCTGATAACCATAGTAGGCGCCACGCGCCGTCCAGTGGTGATCCGTACGGAAATAGAGATAGTCATTGATATGGGCCTTGATCTTGGAATAGGCATCCACACACGTCACCTTATCGCTCATCTGATCATAGGCAAGTTGAATTCCATACTCCTGGGAGTGGTTGGCGGAGTGATACTCCTCCGGCCCATAGAACTCGATGGACGTGGGCACCAGCATACAGTAGACCTTCGTATTTGGGAGGTTAGCTGCCAGGCGGTTGATCGCGTCCGCATATCCCGCAATCTGTTTTTTATTGGCGGCATACATCTCCATGGCACGATCCCCCTGGATGACGATATAGCCGCTGGTAGTCACCTGTTGATCAGCCTGGGTTGTCGCCTCGGTGGATGCCTCCGTCTGCGGCTCTGTACCAGACTCGGTTGCCTCCTGCGTCTGTGGTTCATCCGTCAGGGCCTCTCCGGCAAAGTTGTCGTCCCCGTCCTTGCCGACCAGGACAATCCCATCCGATCCGGATAGCTTTGTCAGGAAGGAGTCAAAAAAGTTGTTGACACTCAGGAAAAAGTCCCGCAGTGGGAACGTGTCCGCATAGTACTCCTCAAACTCTTTCGTATAGCTGCCGTTGAACAGAGCCGACACCGAAAAGGCGGGCCGCGATTTCAGCGTACGCTTTTCCACCTCCGATACAGTGGCATCCTGATCGCACAGGCTGTACACACCAAAGACATATAGCGGGAGCAGAAACAGTATGATTGACGTCGCCAGAAGGCCCCGCAAACCGCGATTTCTTCCCCTTTGCCCGTGGGGTTTGCGCGATCCGTGCACCGGACGATCCATATTCCCTATACGCATATGAACCTCATCACGGTTTGAATATAGGGAGGTAACCGGAGTGCGCCGCTCCCCCTGCCGGCCTGTGTTGTACGTTTTGACAGATCGATTTCTGTTGCTTTTTTTCATCGCGCATCCCCCCTCAGAATCTAAAGTACAGGAACGGGTTGTAGCTGGCGCCGACCAGCGCTGCCGTGCAGGTGAAGAGCAGGAACAAGTCGAACACGATGGTCACAATCACACAAATTGCATCCCCAGCGCGCGTTCTGCTGCGCAGCGCATTCAGGCCGTTCACCATAATATTCTTCACCGGGATGCACGCAATCACAGCCAGCACGATGAACAGCAGATGATTCATCAGCAGGGTCGTATCCGTCGGCGCCGTACCCATATGGCCGGAAAATCCAAACATGATGGAGAACATCTGCCCCAGGCGTCCCATATCCTCAAAGTAGAAGAATACCCAGCCGATTAATACGATAAACATCGCATATAAATTGCGCAGTACCGGCACCTTTTCAATCACCTTGCCGAGGAACAGCTTTTCGATCGCAAGGAAAACGAAATAATACAGTCCCCACAAAACAAAATTCCAGTTTGCGCCGTGCCACAGTCCGGTCAGCCCCCAGACGACGAACATATTTAATAACATATGCCGCCGGTTGCCACCGAGTGGAATATAGACATAGTCCCGGAAAAAGGAACTCAGGCTCATGTGCCAGCGGCGCCAGAATTCGGTAATGGACTTGGAGATATACGGATAGTTAAAGTTCTCCAGATAGTCAAATCCAAACATTTTACCCAGTCCGATGGCCATGTCGGAGTAGCCGGAAAAGTCGAAATAAATCTGGAGTGCATAAAAGAAAATGCCGCTCCATGCCCCCAAAACCGAAGTGTTGGCGAGATCCCCTCCGATAAAACTGGTCACCAGCTCACCGGCCAGATTGGCAAGCAGAACTTTTTTGGCCAAGCCAATTGAAAAACGGTTAATCCCCTTCATAAACCCGGGCAGTGTTGTCTGCCGGTTATCGATCTGAGCCGCAATATCCGCATAGCGCACAATGGGACCGGCAATCAACTGCGGGAACATGGACACGTACAGCAGGAATTTGTAATATGAAAGCTGTACCTGCGTTTTGCCCCGATAGACGTCAATCGTGTAGGAGAGCGCTTGGAACGTATAGAAGGATATGCCGATCGGCAGCACAAAGGGCGGATCACCAACTGCGGAACCAAATATCGCGTTGATATTGTCAACTACAAATCCAGAGTATTTAAAGACTCCCAACGTCGCCACACTTACCACGACAGAAAACACCAGCCAAAACTTCTTTTTGCGCCGGTTGTCCCCGTTTTTGGCAATCATTAGGCCGCAAAAATAATCCATAAAGGCCATCAGGATCATCACGATGATCCACTTGGGCTCTCCCCATGCATAAAAAAGCAGGGACATGATCAGGAGAACAATATTCTTATATTTTATGTTTGGAACCAAAAAATATAAGAGCAGGCAGATCGGAAAAAACAAGTACAGAAAATTGAGGCTTGAAAATACCAACGCAAATCCTCCTTTGGGCAGAATAATAAAAGGGCAGGCTGTCCAGCACAGCCCGCCTCTTGTTTACCGGTGCAAGCAAGTGGGCGGTCTCTTTACCGGCATTATTATATCACAAGATGAGGGCAGTTTGAATTACAAAACGATTACAAAAGAACTACGCTTTTGTAACACGTCAGGACACCTGCTCCAGCTCTGCGCGTAGGTGCTCAATGATACGTTTTTCCAGGCGGGAGATATAGCTCTGGGAGATGCCGAGCAGATCGGCAACCTCCTTTTGGGTGTGCTCCTTTTGCCCGCCAATTCCAAAGCGCATACACATGATTGTGCGCTCGCGCTCTTCTAATTTTTCGATAGATGCAATCAACAGATTTCGCTCATCCTCCGCCTCAATTCCGCGGTTGACCAAGTCGGGATCACTCCCAAGGACGTCGGAAAGGAGCAGTTCATTGCCATCCCAGTCGGTATTGA
>USLQ01000052.1 GCA_900555545.1 uncultured Oscillospiraceae bacterium
GAGCGTGTAGGCCGGGCGGACGATGACGGGATAGCCGATCTTGTCCGCAAAGTCAAGTGCGGACTGGACGTCGTGCACCACAAGGGAGTCCACGCACGGCTCGCCGATGCGCTCCATGGTGTCCTTGAACTCCTGACGGTCCTCCGCCATGCGGATGGCGCGGGCGGAAATACCGATCAGGCGGACATTATACTGCTCCAGGATGCCCTTTTCCTCCAGCTCCATGGCCAAGTTCAGACCGGTCTGGCCGCCCAGCGTGGGGAGGATGGAGTCGGGGCGCTCCTTTTCAATCACTTTTGTCAGGGTGGGGACATTCAGCGGCTCAATGTAGACCTTGTCTGCGATGTCCTTATCCGTCATGATGGTGGCGGGGTTGGAGTTGACGAGGACAACCTCGCAGCCCTCCTCGTGCAGGGAGCGGCAGGCCTGTGTGCCGGCGTAGTCAACCTCCGCGGCCTGGCCGATGATAATCGGGCCGGACCCGATGACGAGTACTTTCTTGATAGACTTATCAATCATCGAGCTTGCCCTCCTTAATCATTTTAATAAATTTGTCGAACAGGAACGCCGTATCGTGCGGGCCGGGGGATGCCTCCGGGTGGAACTGCACGGTAAAGATCGGCTTGCCGTGGTAGATCACGCCCTCGACTGTCCTGTCGTTGACGTTGATGCAGTTGACCTCCGCGTTGGCGGGCAGGCTGTCCGCCTTGACCATATATCCGTGGTTCTGGGAGGAGATATAGGTCTTATCCTCATGCAGGAACTTGACCGGGTGGTTGGCGCCGCGGTGGCCGTACTTCATCTTTTCCGTATCGCCGCCTGTGGCGAGCGCCATGAGTTGGTGGCCCAGGCAGATCGCAAAGGTCGGGATGGCATAGTCATATATTTTTTTCACTTCCGCAATGATGGAACGACAATCCTGCGGATCGCCGGGGCCGTTGGAGAGCATAATGCCGTCCGGCTTAAAATCGATAATCTCCTGTGCGGTCGTGCCGCAGGGGAACACTGTAACTTCACAGCCGCGGTTTGCGAGGGAGCGGGCGATGTTCGTCTTAACACCGTAGTCGAGCAGCGCGATCTTTGCGCCCGTATTGCCCGCGCCGAAGATCTCCTTCTCCTTTCGGCTGACGGACTCCACCAGCTTTTCCTGCTTGAAGTCCTTGATCATCTTCATGAGCGCGTCTTTGTCGGAGATATCGTCCGTCAGGACCCCACGCATCGCGCCCTCCTCGCGCAGGCGTTTGACGATAGAGCGCGTATCCACCCCGGTCAGGCAGGGGATGTGGAACTCCTTGAGCACTTCCTCGAGCGTAGCCTCACAGCGGAAGTTGGACGGCTTATCACACAGCTCGTGCATGATAAAGGCACACGGTTGAAAGCGGATGGATTCGTAGTCCTCGCGCTCGACCCCGTAATTGCCGATCATCGGGTACGTCATTACGACGCCCTGCCCCGCATAGGAGGGGTCGGTGAGAATCTCCAGATATCCGGTCATCGAGGTGTTAAACACGATCTCACACACCATCTGCCGGAAGTCCCCGCGGGCTTCGCCCTCGTAGACAGAGCCGTCCTCAAGATAGAGGTAGGAAGTTTTGCTCATCTCTTTACCTGCCTTTCCGTAATGCTTGTCCGGGGATCGGGCGGCGGTGTTCAGTACGTGCTGCCCCCGGATGTCAACCGCCTGTAAAGCGTAAAAAAGGGTAAAATTTTTTTGCGCTTTCGCGCAGCCGGAGCGATTCACCCTCTTGCCGTAGGGGGTGAACTTGGTACCGGTAAACCCTGTTATTCAGCCTTTCCTAACTTAAAATGATACCATAACCGACCCTTTATTTCAATAAAAATCTGAGGATTTACAAAAAGCCCCGCCAATTTTGGCGGGGCCTACAGATTATTCGGTAAAAATCGCGAAGCTTTCGGGCGTTACGCTTATCGTGTTGGTATTACCGTCGCGTGTGACCGTCATGGTATCGCCGATCTCATAGATGGGCTCCTTCAGCGCATAACACGTATCAAAGGAGACGGTGCATGGATTGGCTCCCGGATTGACAACAATGTAGTAGCGGGAATTCTCTTTGTACCGCTTGTAGACAAGCGGATATTCGCAGAATTCCGCATACACAATCTCAAACTTGCCGTCGTTCCCGAGGGCCGGCGTATTTTTACGCAGCTGGATCAGGCGGCGCATATTGCTGAGGATGGATTCGGGATCCCCATCCTCCCGCTCCACCGTGGGGCGGTTCTCGTCCGGATCGATGGGCAAATACAGCGCAGCGGGATCGTCCGCCGTGGAAAAACCGGCGTTTTTGGTGGAGTCCCACTGCATCGGCGTGCGGGAACCGGTCCGGTACAGGCCGCCCTCCTTACTCTCAAGCTCCAGATACTTCATGCCGATTTCATCGCCGTAGTAGATCACCGGCAGGCCGGGCAGCGTCATGTCGAAGGCGTGCAGCAGCTTGATCTGCCGTTCGCTGCGGCCATAGGACATCCGCAGGACGTCGTGGTTGCCGGTCGGGGTGCTCACGTAGCTGCCAGGGAAACGGGATGCCGTATCCAGGTACTCCGTGTACTCCTCGGCAAATCCGGCGCAGTTGCCATCCCCTGCCGGGTTGAAGAAAGCGTCCTCCCCCGTCATGACCAGGGCCATATAGCTCAGGTTTGCCTGGAGGTAAAAATCCGCGTGAAAGCCGCACGCGAGGGACTGGGAGGGATTGAACCACTCGGAGACGATCGCAGCATTGGGATACTCCGCATCCAGCATTGCGCGCACATCGCGCCAGAGCTTTTGCGTCTCCTCATGGCCGGCGCCATCGTTTTTCACCAGGGAATACGCCATATCCACACGGAAGCCGTCCGCCCCCATATCCAGCCAGAAGCGCATGATGTTTTTCAGTTCCTCGCGCGTCGCGAGCGCCTCCGGGGAGTCCGTCGCGCTCTGCCAGGACTTTATCGGATGGGCAAAGCCGTAGTTGAGCGCGGGCTGGATGTCATAGTAATTAAAATAGTATTTGCCGCCGCGCCCGGCGCCGGGGTAGTCGGCCAATTTTTCGCGGTTCTCCGCCGTCAGGTCGGGGTCATCTGCCTCCTCCTTGGTATTGGTCCAGATATACCGGCCCGCGAGCGGCCCCTTGTCGCTCTGGGCGGAGGCCTTGAACCACGGATGCTCAATAGAAGTATGGCCCGGCACCAGATCGAGCAGAATGTGCATCCCCCGCGCGTGTACATCGTCGATCAGGGCTTTCATATCGCCATTGGTGCCATAGCGAGGGGCGATCTTGCGGTAGTCGCTCACGTCGTACCCCGCATCCTGGAACGGGGACTCGAAGCATGGGTTGAGCCATAGCGCATTGCAGCCCAGGGACTGGATATAGTCAAGCTTTTTCCGGATCCCGTTCAGATCGCCGATCCCATCCCCGTTGGAATCGTAAAAGCTCTGCGGATAAATCTCATAAAAAAGCGCATTGCTGAGCCATTTTGGCATAAAAAACCTTCCCTTCTATTCAAGAATCAAAACCTAACCATCGCTATTTTACCTCAAAACCGCAGCTTGGTCAACGTGTATTTGTGGAGTTTATATAGAAAGATCTTATTTTTCTCATTTCGCCCCTACGCGCACAGGCGTGTTGTACAATTTTGACCGCCGCACTGGGCGCAGCGCGCATGGATTTTCCTATTGATTTATCCCCTATGCGGTTTTATAATAATATCATATTTATTGTTTTAACAGCGTGTTTTTGGGGGTGCCGTCCAAATGAAGTTTACCAAAATGCAGGGTGCGGGCAATGATTATATCTATGTCAACTGCTTTCAGGAACAGATCCACAACCGCAGTGTGGTGGCCAAATTTGTCAGCGACAGGCACTTTGGCATCGGGGCGGACGGCCTGATCTGCATCGATCCCTCCGACATAGCCGATTTTAAAATGGATATGTACAATGCCGATGGTTCTCAGGGTAAAATGTGCGGCAACGCGTCGCGTTGCGTGGCCAAGTATGTGTGCGATAATGGAATGACTGACCAGGATGAAATCACCCTTGAGACGCTCAGCGGTATCAAACAGATCCGGGTGACAAAGGAGAACGGCAAGGTAAAGGCGGCCCGCGTCAACATGGGCGCACCGATCCTTCGGCCGGCGGAAATCCCGGTAAACTTCGACGGTGAAGCCGCCATCGGGCGCAAAATGGTCGTCGGCGGCCGGGAATACACCGTCACCTGTGTCTCCATGGGCAATCCCCACTGTGTGACTGTGATCGACAGCGTGGACAAGCTGGAGATTGAGAAGATCGGTCCGCTCTTTGAAAATAACCCGCTCTTCCCGGACCGGGTAAACGCGGAGTTCATCGAGTGTGTGGGCCCAGCCGCATTTAAAATGCGCGTGTGGGAGCGCGGATCCGGCGAGACGCTCGCCTGTGGCACCGGCTCCTGTGCCGCGGCCGTGGCAATGGTCCTAAACGGAATATGCTGCAAAGACGAGGACATCCGCGTGATCCTGCGCGGCGGTGAGCTCACCATCCGCTGGGATTGTGCAACAGATGATGTGTACATGACCGGCCCGGCGGAAACGGTCTTCACCGGGGAAATTGATCTCACCGGTATTGACCGGTGACAGGAGGGATTGCTATGCAGATCAACGAAAACTACCTGAAATTAAAATCCAGCTACCTTTTTGCCAATATCACCAAAAAGGTAGCCGCCTACGGCGCGGCCCATCCGAATGCGGACATTATCCGGCTGGGGATCGGCGATGTGACGCGTCCGCTTGTACCGGCCGTGATTGATGCGTTGCACCGCGCGGTGGACGACATGGCGCGCGAGGAGACATTTCAGGGTTATCCGCCGGAGCTGGGGCAGAAATTCCTGCTGGAGGCGATCCAGCAGCACGATTTTGCCAGCCGCGGCGTTCAGCTTGATCTGGATGAGATCTTTGTCTCCGACGGCGCCAAGAGCGATACCGGCAACATCGGCGATATCTTTGGCATAGATAACAAGGTTGCCATCTGCGATCCCGTCTATCCCGTATACGTGGACACCAACGTCATGGGCGGCCGCGCAGGTGAATACCAGCCCGACGGCCATTGGAGCAACATCATCTATCTGACCTGCACGGCGGAGAACGACTTCCTTCCCGAGCTGCCGGATGAGCGGCCGGACATCATCTATCTCTGCTTCCCAAACAATCCCACCGGCATGGCCATCGACCAGGCCGGACTCAAAAAATGGGTGGACTACGCGCGCGCCAATGAGAGTGTAATCCTCTACGACGCGGCATACGAGGCCTTTATTCCGGCGGATAGCGGTCTCCCACACTCCATCTATGAGATTGAGGGCGCCAAGGAGTGTGCGATCGAATTCCGCAGCTACTCCAAGACGGCCGGATTCACGGGGGTGCGCTGTGGATACACCGTGGTTCCCAAGGCGCTGAAGGTTCACGGCACCGCCCTCAATGCACTGTGGGCGCGCCGGCAGACTACCAAATTCAACGGCGTCTCCTATATCACACAGCGGGGTGCGGCGGCGATCTACACACCGGAGTGGCAACGGCAGATCATGGCGAATATTGAGTATTACCGCAATAACGCCCGTGTGATCGCGGGCGGATTGAATGAGGTAGGCCTGCGCACCTGGGGGGCGGAATGTTCCCCATATGTATGGCTCCAGACTCCGGATCACATGAAGTCTTGGGATTTCTTTGATCTGCTGCTCAATGAGCTCCAGGTTGTCGGTACGCCGGGCGAGGGCTTTGGCCCCGCAGGAGAGGGCTACTTCCGCCTGACGGGCTTTGGCAATGCGGAGCGTACCAAAGAGGCTGTACAGCGCATTCAAAACTACTTTGGCAAATAGCTATCCATAGCGGGTGCGGACTCTTCCGCCCCTTTACATTAAAAATCAATCATCATGTAAGGAGAATGGGTCATGGAGAAAAAGGAACTGCTCTACGAGGGAAAAGCGAAAAAGGTCTACACCACGGAGGATCCCGATATCCTGATCGTGGACTACAAGGATGACGCCACGGCGTTCAACGGCAAGAAAAAGGGCACCATCAACGGCAAGGGCGTTATCAACAACAAGATGTCCAACTTCATGTGCCGCCTGATCGAAAAGGAGGGCATCGAGACCCACTATATCGAAGAGCTCAGCGACCGCGAGACCGCCGTTAAGAAGGTGGAGATCGTCCCGCTGGAGGTCATCATCCGCAACAAGGCAGCCGGCAGCATGGCCAAACGCCTGGGCCTGGAGGAGGGTCGCGAGCTGCTCTGCCCCGTGTTCGAGCTCAGCTACAAGAATGACGATCTGGACGACCCGATGATCAACGACTCCCACGCAATCGCCTGCGGCTTTGCCACCAAAGAGGAGATCGATGATATCCGCGCCAAGGCGCTCAAGATCAACGAGATCATGGTCGCCTACTTTAAGACAAAGAACGTGGACCTGATCGACTTTAAGCTGGAGTTCGGCCGCTACCACGGCAAGATCATTCTGGCGGACGAGATCTCCCCCGACACCTGCCGTTTTTGGGACAGCACCACGCACGAGAAGCTGGACAAGGACCGCTTCCGCCGCGATATGGGCAGTGTCGAGGAGGCATATGAGGAAATGGCGAGGCGCCTTGGCCTCCAGTAATTAGACGGAGTGATTGTCTTTGGCTCAACAGGAGCGTAAAAAACAAATTTTGGATGGATACATCCCGCACGATGAGTGCGGGGTATTCGGCGTCTATTCGGCCTGTGAAGTCCATGCGGCCTCCCTGTGCCGGGACGGGCTATATGCCTTACAGCACCGTGGGCAGGAGAGCTGCGGCATTGCCGTATCTGATATGGGTGTGATCGACGGGCGTAAGGGGATGGGCCTGGTCAGCGAGGTGTTCCGGGAACTCCCGGCGGATTTGGAAGGCCAGATTGCCATCTCCCATGTTCGGTATTCCACAGCAGGTAAATCCGTGGTAGAA
>USLQ01000053.1 GCA_900555545.1 uncultured Oscillospiraceae bacterium
TGCTCGAGGCCATGCGCGACAACGGCTGCAAAAAGATTGTTTTCAGCTCCTCCGCCACCGTTTACGGAATGAACAATGTCTCCCCGCTCAAGGAGGATATGCCTGTCGGCGGCGTGACCAATCCCTATGGCCGCACCAAGCTGATGATCGAGGAGATTCTGCGGGATCTCTACCGCTCGGACGACAGCTGGAGCATCATCCTGCTGCGCTACTTCAACCCCATCGGCGCACATAAGAGCGGCCGCATCGGAGAGGATCCAAACGGAATCCCGAATAACCTTATGCCCTATATCACACAGGTGGCTATCGGCAAGCTGCCGTGCCTGAGTATTTATGGCGACGATTACGACACCCCAGACGGCACCGGTGTGCGTGACTACATCCATGTGGTGGATCTGGCGCTCGGTCATGTCAAGGCGGTGGAGAAGGCCGCTGCGGCTGCCGGACTGCATACGTACAACCTCGGTACCGGTAAGGGATACAGCGTGCTCGATATGGTTCACGCCTTTGAGAAGGCCTCCGGCGTCAAGGTGAATTACAAGATTGTCGGCCGCCGCGCAGGCGATATCGGAACCTGCTACTCCGATCCCTCCCTGGCGAAAAAGGAGCTCGGCTGGGAGGCACAGCGCGATCTGGACGAGATGTGCGAGGATTCCTGGCGCTGGCAGAAGAATAACCCCAACGGCTATCCGGATGACTGATTTGGATTTTTAAAAGAGACTCGCCCCTGCGCGCGTTACAGCTTGTACTGGATGTGTGCGGGGGCCTTTTTGGGAATACGGAGGAACAGATGATGGGTATTTCGTTGTTTAAAAGAGAAAAAAGGCCGCCGGCACCACAGATCCCGCAGCAAACCGCCGTGTTGGGAGTCCGGCCGGATGATTCGATTCCGGTGCTGGCCGGGGAGTACAGCGCGCAGCTGCTGCACAATACGGACCGCGGCTTTCGTGCGGAGACGTATTACACCTTGGGCACGGGCGAGGAGTGGCCGGGCAGTGGAAAGGACGGCGTTCAGGCGCTGATCGATAAGATGGCCTATTATCAAGCGGACAGCCCCGTGGTGATCCAGACCTATATTTACCTGTGTGCCTACAATCAAAGGGAACTGGATGCACCGGCGTTCGATCAGCTGAAAAGCTATCTGGAGCTCCTGCGCGGCCACGGCTGGTCTTGCCTGTTCCGCTTTGCCTATGAGAGCCGGGAGGACAAACTCGAGGGCCCCAAGGATAAAATGCTCCGCCGCCATCTGGTACAGCTGAAGCAGTTCCTCCATGAGAACGCCGACCTGTTCCGTGATGTAGTTACGGCGGCCCAGCTCGGTGTTCTCGGCCCGTGGGGGGAGGGGAACCAGTCCCAGTACCTCCACCCGCGCCGCCGTACCTTTGCGGCCGTATGCGACCTGTTCCCGTCGGGCGTCCACGTGCAGGCCCGCACAATGAAGATTTATCACCAGGCCTCCGGCGCGCGGACGTTTGACCGGCTCGGTTTTCACGACGACTATCTCTTTGGCCGCCCGCATATCTGGAGCACAGCCGGTGCATATACGGATACGGACGACTATTACACCTTCCTGGAGAATTCCCCCCGTCACCCCAACGATGGCGAGATGCCGTGGGGACGTGCCAAACCGGATGCCGATCAGATTGACGGCCGGGGATTGATCTGCCAGTGCTATGAGCACTGCCTCACCACGCTGAGCCTGGAGCACAACTACCGTGAGCCGGATCCGGGCTCTCCATTTGCCATGGAGCGGTGGAAGAGTGATTTCCTCACGCCGGATCAGTTGCATCAGATGGGCTGCCCTGTCTATGACGCATGGTTCACCGGCGCACAGGGGAACCCGATTCGCCGCTCGGTCTTTGACTATCTGCGTGACTTCACCGGCTATCACCTCATGCTCTCCAACCTGAAAACACAGTCCTCCGGCGACGGGATGCATGTGCAGCTGATGGTGACCAATTACGGCTTTTCCGCGCCATTCGCCCTGAACACGGCGGAGTTCGTCATCCTTGGTGCGGACGGCTCGGAGCGGTCATATCCGGCACAGGGGATCGACTTCCCGTCGCTCACCGCCTGTAAGCAGCAGACCGTCACGGCACAGCTTCCACTCCTTGGCGAGGGTGAGCGCCTCGGCCTCCGTTTGGGCAAACACCTGGAATCCAACGATACATACCGCTGGATCCGCACGGCCAACGATGTGCCGTTTGAGCAGGGCGCGCATATTTTAAGATAAGCAGAATAAATCATCAGGCAGCGGCCCTGGTGGGATCAAACCCACCGGGGCCGTCGATGGTTTTGGGCACTGCATTCGATCTGCACCTCTGATACACTGTTCCCGTTTGGCAAAAAGGTATAATTTACAGGGGCGTAATATTTTATTCATTTGGATAGAATAACTTTTCTATAGAATAACTAATAATGTTAGATATCTGAAGGTGATCTGGATGGCGGATTGTCGTGTTCTGGCGGAAAGGCTGATCAATCTGCAAATGTTGATGCGCCGGGTGCCCGTCACCCGCAGGCTTACGGACTTAGATCGGGGTACTTTTTTGGCACTCAATGATCTGCTCGCACAGGATGAGCCGGTTCATCCCAAAGAGTTGAGCCGGAGGATGTCGATCAGTTCCGCCCGGGTGGCTGCGCTTTTGAACCATATGGAGCGCGAGGGGATGATTGTCCGAACAGCGGATCCGACCGATAACCGGAAGGTGCTGGTCTCACTGACGGAGGCGGGCCGCCAGCAGATCCAAAGCAGGAAGCAAGAGGCAGTGGAGATCATTACCCAAACACTGGAGGCGTTGGATCCAGGTGAGGCGGAAGCCTATCTGCGCATACAGGCAAAGATTTTAAATCATTTGATGCACCAGGGAAAAGGCGGCATGTGTATCCGGGGGGCATGATGGCGAAAGGGGGACATAGAATAATCGTGAATGAAAAATTGAAAGAGAAAATTAAGGAGTCCTTGTCCAGTGTCCTTCCCATTACCCTTATTGTACTGCTGCTGAGCATTACGCTGGTTCCACTGGAGGTTGGTACATTGGTCCTGTTCCTGACGGGGGCAGTGCTGCTGATTGTCGGGATGGGATTTTTTCAGCTTGGGGCGGAGATGGCCATGACACCGTTGGGCCAGAGTGTAGGCAGTCGTCTGATGAAGAGCAAACGCATTATCCTGATCGCCCTAATCAGTTTTATCCTGGGCGTTTTTATCACGATTGCGGAACCGGATCTTCAGGTTCTGGCCAATCAGGTGCCTGCCATTCCCAATCAAATCTTGATCTGGACGGTAGCGGCCGGCGTGGGTGTATTTCTCATTGTGGCTGTACTGCGTATCCTGTTTCATGTGAGCCTTTCTATTATGCTGCTGATTTTTTATATTCTGCTGTTTGTTCTGTCCTTCTTTTCGCCGGATTCCTTTACCGCAGTTGCATTTGATTCCGGGGGCGTCACGACCGGCCCCATGACCGTACCCTTTATCATGGCGCTGGGTGTGGGATTGTCGGCGGCACGAAGTGACCGGGAGGGAGCCAGCGACAGCTTTGGCCTTGTTGCGCTCTGCAGCATTGGACCGGTGATCATGGTCCTGCTTCTCGGGATTTTTTATAGCCCCTCTGACGCCTCCTATATTGCAACTGAAATCCCTAATATTTCTACAACACAGGATGTGATAAAGCAGTTTATTACAGCTCTGCCACAGTATGCACAGGAGGTGGCGCTGAGCATCCTTCCCGTGGCCGGCGTATTTGCGGTTTATCAGTTGTCTACCCGAAGCTATCACAGGCGGCAGCTGCTCAGGATGATGGTGGGCTTTGTCTATACCATATTTGGTCTGATTCTGTTCCTGACAGGTGTGAATATCGGATTTGCACCGGTGGGCAGTCTGCTTGGCAGCGGTATTGCCGGTAGTTCCTTTAAATGGCTGCTTCTCCCCATTGGTGTTGTTATCGGATACTATATTGTTAAGGCAGAGCCTGCAGTACAGGTCCTCAACAAACAGGTGGAGGATCTTACCGGCGGCACCATTACTCACAGGATGATGAACACAGCACTTTCGATTGGCGTTGCCGGTGCGGTGGCGCTGGCCATGATCAGGGTCTTGACAGGAATCAATATTTATTGGATCATTATACCGGGCTATGTCATTGCACTGGTCCTTAGCTGCTTTGTTCCATCTGTCTTTGTTGGGATTGCCTTTGATTCCGGAGGCGTCGCCAGCGGACCGATGACCTCTACGTTCCTGTTGCCGATGGCGATGGGGGCCTGTTCGGCAATCGGGGGGAACGTGATGACGGATGCCTTTGGTGTTGTAGCTCTGGTGGCGATGGCACCGTTAATCGCAATTCAGATTATGGGGCTCATCTATGTGCGCAGGTCAAAGGCTGTTTCCACACAGGGGGAGACGCTCGCAGATGAGGCGGTTGTTGACATTGAGGAGGATTTTGAATGAGCGTTCCACAGGAAGCCAAACGCTTGTCCCCACGTATGGTTGTTTTCGTCACACGGGTGGAAGATGAAAGAAAGCTGACGCGGATTTTTGAGTCTGTGCATATTCCAATCGGTTATCAATGCCGCGGCCAGGGGACCGCGCCATCAGAACTGATGGATATTTTGGGATTTGGAGGAACCACCCGGCTGATAACCATGGGGATGCTGCCCCAATTTGCAGTGAAGGATTTATTTGAAAAGTCACAGCAGGAATTTGATTTTTACCAGAGGGGCGGCGGTATCGTACTTACCATACCGATCACCGGCCTTCAAAGTCCCGTTTTTCATCTGCTGAACGAAGGGCCGCGCGATGCCATGGAACAAAAAATTCAGGAAAGGGTCGAAAAGGATATGGCCGAAGTACACGAAAAATCAAAATATAATTTGATCTGGGCCTCCGTTGCGGCTGGATACAGCGATGACGTCATTGATGCGGCACGGGCGGCAGGGGCCAAGGGCGGAACTGTTTTGCACGGTAGGCGGCGGAATTCGGAGCACGTAAGCCAGCATTTTGGGATTTCCCTGCAAGATGAGCAGGACTTTGTCATGATCGTAGTCCCCAAAGAAAAAAAGCGGGAAATTATGACAGCCATTTGCAATTCGTGTGGACTGCATACGCCGGCCCGCGGTACTGTGTTGGCCCTTCCGGTGGATGATGTAGTCGGCCTGGAGGAATAATAGGCGACAATAATCATTTAGCAGCCGGCCGCCCCTATGGACGGCCGGTTGTTGTTTTTTCAAAGTCTAATTTATTGTAGAGAATGGGGAACAGAATTTTTTGTGGTGATAAGCGGATTTATTGGAATCCCTGTTCCAATCCCTCCAATCTTGCTGTACTAAAAGAATGACCTGACTTGATTCCCGGCCTCTCTCATATTTTTACCCGTTGATATCCCCGGTGTTCCGCTCCTTTCTCAGGCTATAAAAGGTCGTTTTATCGATCCCGCAAAGCATCGCCGGGAATACAACATGATGTCCCGTTCCCTGCATGTCTGTAAAACAGGTCCGCAATGAGTTCCTCCCCGCAGTCCGTAGTCAAATGAAAATCAAAATTTATTGCAACTTCCTTTTGTCATAATTCCGGCCATATCCGGCAAGAATAAGTACAGCGCTTGACTTTTGATGTAAAAAGGAGGTCGTGATCCATGCCAATCACCGGCAAGGAATATGACAAAATGGCCCAAAAGGCATCCCCGCCGTCACACACCGCGCTCAACTGCCTGAAGGCGTTTTTGATCGGCGGGCTGATCTGTACGATCGGCGAGGGCTTCTATCAGCTCTATCTGTACGCCGGGCTCGATGACAAACAGGCACGCGCAGGCGTCACGGTTACGCTGATTACAATCACTGCGATTTTGACCGCACTGGGCGTCTTTGATAAAATCGCACGCCACGCCGGAGCGGGAACCATAGTCCCCATCACCGGATTTGCAAACTCCGTCGTCTCCCCGGCGCTCGAGTTCCAGAGCGAGGGCCGGATCATGGGCACCGGCGTGCAGATGTTCACCATTGCCGGGCCGGTGATCGTCTACGGTACGGCTGCGGCAGTGCTCTACGGCCTGATTATCTATCTATATTGAGGGGGGGAAGCCGTATGCCAATCAGAACAGGGCGGTATGTCCTGACATTGCCCTCCCGTCCGGTCATCGCGGGCAGTGCCGCCGTCGTGGGAAAAAAGGAGGGGGAGGGCCCGCTGGGGCAGGAGTTTGACCATATTTTTACCGATACCACAATGGGGGAACCCTCGTGGGAAAAGGCGGAGAGCGCCCTCGTACGCGAGGCGGTCATCCGCGCGCTGGCTAAGGCTTCCCTCTCCTCCGCGGAGATCGATGTGATCTTTTCCGGCGACCTGTTAAACCAATGCATCGCCACCACCTTCGGGCTGCGGGAACTGGATATTCCCTTTGCGGGGCTGTATGGTGCGTGCTCCACCATGGCGCTCTCCCTGGCGATGGCGGCCGTTTTTACGGACAGCGGTGCAGCCAATAACGCCATCGCGTCCACGTCGTCACACTTCGCCTCCGCGGAAAAGCAGTTCCGCTATCCGCTCGAATATGGCGGCCAGCGCCCCCCTTCCGCCCAGTGGACTGCCACGGCGGCCGGTGCGGCTGTGGTGAGCAAGTCGGGCGGCGGCCCGCGGATTGAGCAGGTGCTCTTTGGCCGGATCCAAGATCTCGGGATCAAAGACGCCAACAATATGGGCGCCGCGATGGCGCCTGCGGCCTGCGCCACGATCGCGGACTTTTTACGCGATACAAACACTAAACCGACGGACTATGATATGATCCTCACGGGCGACCTCGGTGCTGTTGGTTCCAAGCTGCTGATCGAACTTTTACAGCAGCAGGAGGGGATCGACATCTCTCCGGTGCATGCGGACTGTGGCCTGATGCTCTACTCGCTCGATGAGCAGGATGTCAA
>USLQ01000054.1 GCA_900555545.1 uncultured Oscillospiraceae bacterium
CTGCCCCTCCGGCGTATCGCGGTAGTACTGGGTCATGGGCTTGGTATGCGGCGTAGATTCCCAGATCTGCTTGGCGCGCGGCGCCCACTCCTGCGCAAATGCGTCGCACTTAGCGCACAGGTCATCCACATCCTCCGGCGCGGCCAGATCGGTGCTCTTAGCTCCTGTCTCCTTGACCATACGGCGCAGCATATCGGGGTTCTCCAACATGGGGCACGGGCGCAGATGGTTATCATTGAACGGCTGGTTGTGGTAATATGCCATAAACAGCGGCTTTTTAAGCGCCTCGAGCAGCGTATCCGTACGGATGTTGGAATCCGAGTAATGGATGAACACACACGGCTCAATATCGCCTGCGGAATTGATGTGGAAGTAATTGCGGCCGCCTGCGATGCAACCGCCCACATACTCGCCGTCATCCTGGAAGTCCACGGCAAAGAACCCGCGGTCGGACTCGAGCGAGCGCACCTTGTGGATCCAGTGGTACATGTATTCGCGCTGGTCGGGCGTGGGGATCAGCTCCGGTACGGCGTTTTTGCCCACGGGCATAAAATTGAAGTACCAGGCGTAACGCACGCCCTTCTCCTCCATCAGATCCATAAACTCATCGCTCGTGACGGACATCACATTCTCGCGTGTGTAGCAGACGGAGATGCCAAACAGGCACTTCTCCTTTTTGAGCAGATCCATGGCGTTGAGGACCTTCTGATACACGCCGTTCCCGCGGCGGGCATCGTTGCTCGACTCCTTGCCCTCAATGCTCAGCGCGAGGGTGAAGTTCCCCACACGGCGAAGCTCCTGACAGAATTTTTCATCTACCAGCGTACCATTTGTAAAAGCGAGAAAGACGCAGTCGGAGTGTTTTTCGCACAGGCGGATCAGATCATCCTTGCGCACGAGCGGCTCACCGCCGGTGAACATATAAAAATATGTGCCCAGTTCTTTTCCCTGTCGGATGACATCATCCATCTCATCAAAGGTGAGGTTCAGCTTGCGGTCATACTCGGACGCCCAGCAGCCCTTGCACTTGAGATTGCAGGAGCTGGTCGGATCCATCAGGATAATAAACGGAATATTGCTCTTGTATTTTTCACGGTTAGCACGCACAGCCTTTGTGCCGTAATAGCCGGCGCTCAGCCCAAAGTTGAGCACAATCCGCTTGAGGATGGCCGGATCGACCTCCTCGAGTGCGCGTAGCAGGAAACGGTTCCACGGATTGTTCGGATCATCCAGAATCTGCTGCATGATCTCAAATCCGGAGTCCGGGAACATCCCGCCCATCAGGCGTTTGGCCATACGGAGGATCTTTTTCATCTTCTCCGTCGGGTTCTTATTGATATACTTGAGGACCTGCTCAATGGCGGCGCCAAACGCCGCACGCTGGAGGCCGTGATCAATCTGGCTCATAACAAATGCTGTACTCCCCTCTGTCGGTTGGAATCAGGCGCGGCATCTGCCGGGCACACTGCAAAACTCATAGGCGCTTTTTAATCCAGAACAAATGACGCCTATCTTAGTTATTATAATACGTTCAAGGGATAAAGTAAACAAAAAATAAGTAAACCTATCAAAAAAGCCTCCGTCGGCACGGAGACTTTTTTATAGATATAGCATCAATTTTTTGATCACAGATTGCCGGAGTAGTTTGGCGCCTCTTTCGTGATGTAGACGTCATGCGGATGGCTTTCCACCAGCCCGGCGCTTGTGATGCGAACGAAACGGGCATTCGTCTGGAGCTCCTGGATAGTATGGCAACCGCAGTAACCCATGCCCGCACGCAGGCCGCCCGTCATCTGATAGATCGTATCGGAAAGCAACCCCTTATAGGGGACACGTCCTTCAACCCCCTCGGGCACAAGTTTTTTGTTATTCTGCTGGAAGTAGCGGTCCTTACTGCCGGAATTCATCGCCCCGATACTGCCCATACCGCGGTAAACCTTAAACTGACGGCCCTGATAGATCTCCGTCTCCCCGGGTGATTCCTCACAACCGGCCACCAGTGAGCCGACCATGACAACACTCGCGCCCGCGGCGATTGCCTTGACGATCTCACCGGAATACTTGATGCCGCCATCCGCGATGACGGGGATGTTGTAGCCCGCCGCCACATTGGCCGCATCATAGATGGCGGTCACCTGCGGTACGCCGATGCCAGCAACCACGCGGGTGGTGCAGATGGAACCGGGGCCAATGCCGACCTTGACCGCGTCTGCTCCGGCTTCGATCAGCGCACGTGTCCCCTCCGCGGTGGCGACGTTCCCCGCGATGAGCGCCACATCCGGGAAAGCCTCGCGCACTTTTGCAAGCGATCGAAGGATATTCAGGCTGTGGCCGTGGGCGGAGTCAAAGACGAGCGCATCCACCTGCGCCTCGATCAGCGCTCTCGCACGGTCAAGCACATCATTTGTCGCGCCGATGGCAGCCGCACAAAGGAGCCGCCCGCTCCTGTCGCGCGCGGAGTTGGGGTACTGGACAGCCTTCTCAATATCCTTGATGGTAATCAGCCCGCGCAGGTACCCCTCATCGTCCACCAGTGGGAGCTTTTCGATCTTATTCTTCATGAGGATTTCCTTGGCCTCGGCAAGCGTGGTGCCCACCTTGGAGGTGACCAGGTTTTCGTGTGTCATGACCTCTTTGATCGGGACGCTGTAGTCCGTCATAAACCGCAGGTCGCGATTGGTGAGGATGCCTACGAGCCTGCCGTCTTCACATACCGGTACGCCGGAGATCTTGTACCGCGCCATCAAATCATTTGCATCGCTGACCAGATGATCCGGGGAGAGGAAAAACGGGTTGACGATCACGCCGTTTTCGCTGCGCTTAACGCGGTCTACCTCCTGTGCCTGCTGCTCAATGCTCATATTTTTGTGGATCACGCCGATACCTCCCTCGCGCGCGATGGCGATGGCCATACGGGACTCCGTGACCGTATCCATTGCCGCAGTCATGACCGGCGTATTGAGCACAATATCCCGGGCTAGACGGCTCTTCAGGTCAACATCCGCCGGCAGAACATCCGACTCCGCCGGGATCAGCAGGACGTCGTCAAAGGTCAGCCCCTCCTTGGCAAACTTGTCCGGCTGCTGATTCATTCCCATCATTTAAACTCCTCCTCTGTGATACAGAATTATTAGATCTCATTCTACACGCCGGTTGGCTGAATTTCAAGAAAAAAACGATCTGTAACAAGCTTTTTGGCTGGCAGATCAATATTGGAGTTTTTTTATGACCTGTATTGTATAAAATAACAGTATTCGCCAAAGCCTTTCTTGCTTTCCCCCGGCAAGTATGGTACAATTGGATTGAAAATTCGCAACTTTGACAAAAAGGGAGGTGACGCGATGAGAATTTTAGATATTTCGCGTGATATCATGCGTACATCCGTTTATCCCGGTGATCCAGAACCACGGTTACAACAGATTCTAAAGCTTGAAAACGGGGATAACTGCAATCTCTCCGCCCTCTATTTCGGATTGCACACAGCGACACACGCAGATGCTCAGTGCCACTTTATTGAGGGAGGGCTGGGCATCGATCAGATGCCATTATCCAGCTATATCGGCGAGTGCCTGGTGATGGATATCCCATCGGGGCCGCTCCCCTGCTCCTTTGTGGACAGGCACATCCCCATCGGGTGTGAGCGCCTCCTGCTGCGTTCACACGGGCAAGGTTCCCTGACGGAGAGCGCAGCCTACGAGTTCTCCGCGCGCGGCACCCGGCTGATCGGCACAGACGCCCTCTCCATCGCCTCCGGCGGGGATGAGGAGCAGCGGAAAGTCCACCGCGCCATTCTGGGCGGCGGCACGGCAATCTTAGAGGGGCTCAATCTGGAGCAGGTGGAGCCCGGGAACTATTTCCTGTTCGCACCGCCGGTCAAAATCGAGGGGGTGGATGGCGCTCCCGTGCGGGCCATTCTAATTGCCGACTACCTCTTTTGGAGCCAGCACCCAGCCGGCAGGCGCCCATAATTTGACAAAAATTATCATAAAATATATAATAATATGAATCGCGATCCATTGGAAACGCGCACACCCCCTGTCAACTAATCTTTGATTGAGGTGTAGAATACGGTAATGAAACGCCTTTTTGATTTTATTTGCAGCTTGGTGCTGCTCATTATCTTATCCCCAATTCTTGCGATTATCGCCCTTGTGATTCTGATCGACGACGGACCGCCGGTCATTTTCCGGCAAAACCGCGTGGGGAAGGATGAGAGAATTTTTAAAATCTACAAATTCCGCACCATGAAAAATGGCACGCGCAATGCCGCCACACACGACTTGGTGGAATCCGAGAGCGCTGTGACCCGTTCCGGCAAAGGTCTTCGCAAGCTCAGCCTGGACGAGCTGCCTCAGCTTGTCAATATTGTAAAAGGGGATATGAGCTTTGTGGGTCCCCGGCCGCTGATCCCGGAGGAAAAAGGAATCCGGGCTTTGCGCCGCGCGCGCGGTGTCTACTCTGTCCGCCCCGGCGTGACCGGCTGGTCACAGGTCAATGGGCGCGACCTGGTGGATGACGAGACAAAGGCAAAAATGGATCAGGAATATGTTCAGCGGCGTTCCCTCTTCTTCGATTTAAAGATCCTGCTCAAAACCGTTGTTGTCGTCCTCAAGCGGGACGGCATTGCCGAGGGCGGCGAACAGGCGCACGAGGCTCCAAATGACCAGAAATAAAATCACACCGTGCGGCTTTCCTGCACGGTGTATTTGTTTAAAGGGTGGATATTTATGGCAATCAGAGATATCATTGACGGATTTACCCAATGGCAGTCCGACCCGCGCACGGTATGTGTAAACGCACAGCCCGGCATAGAACCACTCCCCGGCAAGCTGGCCGCAACAGCCGATATCGGAGAAAAGTGGCGTTTTGGCATCGTCTCCGCATACAGCCGGATGCCCGAGGACTTTGCACTGGACAGCTTTTCGGCGCGGGCATGGCACACGGTGGACTTACCTCACACCTTCAATACGCCCATGTGCAAGGAGTTACTGGCGGACATTCCGTCTCCCTACGCGCCGGAGGACAGCAATCCCATCGGCTGCTATATCCGCACTGTCTCCATCCCCCGGGCATGGGCGGACCAACAGATCTTCATTCGATTTGACGATTTTTCGGCGGCGATCATGCTCTATGTCAACGGGACACGCGCCGCCTATGCGGAGCGCTCTGCCGGCGGTGCATGCTTTGAAATTACCGATCTGGTCCATCCCGGCTCCAACCGGATCGCCGTACAGGTGTTCTCCCTGTGCACGGGCAGCCGGATGCATGGCACGGGCACCTCTTTTGCGGGCCTGTGCGGCGGCGTACAGATTTACGCCTGCCCCCGCCAGCATATCGACGACGTGACGATCCTGCCGGGGCTCAACGCCCATATGCGTGACGGCCTGCTGGAGATCCGCCTGCATGCCGCCGGGCAGACGGACGGCCTGCGCGCCGAGATGACCGTGGAGGCCAATAGCTACTTTGAGGCCATCGACTCCTGTGATGTACATGCGGACGGCACGGCGGAACTGCGTGCCACGGTCGCGGGCGGACGGCTCTGGAGCAGTGAATCCCCCTTCCTCTACACAGTACATATCGCCCTGCGCGGGGATGGTGGTGTGCTGGACGACCGCACCTATCAGATCGGATTCCGCAAGGTGGAATATACAGATGGTATTTTCCGGATCAATGAGCGCCGTGCTGCCCTCAAGGGGGTTGTGTTCGATCCGGCCCAGTATGGGCCCTATCTATCGCGTGGGCGGATCAAAGAGCTGCTCTCCGCCCTCAAGGGCGCCAATGTAAACGCCATCCTGCTGAGCCGCCCCTGCCAAGCCTATTTTTACGAGCAGTGCGACCGGTGCGGGATCTATGTGATTGACAGCACTGGATTTGACACCCGTTACACACGCTCCGCACGGGGCGGGGAATATCCCCTCTTGCCGGGCAGTGAAACCGACTGGCTGCCCCCGGTGATGGACGGGGTTCGCCGCCTGTTGCTGCACGATAAAAACCATGCCTGCGTGATCGGACGCGCGCTTTCCACCCGTGGGATGGCTGATGGCAGCGTAGTGGAACAGGCCTTCCGCTACCTGCACGCACGGGACAATTCCCGCTTTGTTGTATGCTGCGGCGATCCCGGTACCGATTGTTCCGACCTCTGCCTGACGGAGGGGGACGGAGAGGGGCCGGTCATCCTGCGGATCATCCGCCGTCTGGGCAACACTGCCCCCGGTATCGAGGGGGAGGTAGACGCGCTGTACCAGGGCGGCGCCCTGCACGGCATATTTGTCGATTCCGATATTCCGATCCTATGGGATGAGGGCCGCGTCAGCCCCATCATCCGATCCCTGTGCAAAATATACGCGCCCGTAGGCATCCGCCCAATCGACGTCAAACGGGGTAAAATGGAGTGGATTAACCGCTCCGACTACTACGACCTGAGCGATTTTACCATCACCTGGGAGCAGATCCGCGGGGAGCAGCGCCTGCGCGGGGAGGAGATGTTCGTCCGCGCGGCCCCGGGCACAAGCGTGGTCAACGATTTGGAACTCAACGAGATCTTTCACGGGGAGTGGTATTTGAAAATTGAGGTTCGCGCCCCATCCGGCAGGCTGGTGTACAGCGATATCTTCTCCGCCAATGAGGGCAAGCTCGACACACCACCGGAGCCCACGGATCTGGACCCCATCCTGCCGGAGCCGCACTGTACCGTCACCTACCGCAATGTCATCGTGTCGGGCCGTGGGTTCGAGGGTGTGATCGACCGTTTCAGCGGACAGCTCACCTCCCTGACCACGCGGGGCACGGAGCTGCTCGCAAAGCCGGTGCGTCCGGGATTCTGGCGCGCGCCAACGGATGAGGATAACCGCAGCGGACGCAGCCTGCGTTCCGCCTTTTGGCGCAGCGCAGGGGAACTGGC
>USLQ01000055.1 GCA_900555545.1 uncultured Oscillospiraceae bacterium
TGGCCCAGGCATGAGGCTGTTTGACCGCGTACGCCAGGAATTAGGGGATGCGCCCATCATCGCGGAGGATCTCGGCACCTGGGACGAGGGACTCAGTCAGTTCTTGGAGCGCTCCGGTTATCCCGGGATGCGGGTAATCCAATTCGGGTTCGGCGGCGTGGAAAGCTTGCACATGCCGCACTGTTACCCTAAGAACTGCATCGCCTATACTGGCACGCACGATAACAACACCATGCTCGGCTGGCTGTGGGAAACCCCTCCCGCAGAAAAGCAGCACCTGCTGGATTACTGCCGTTTTACAGGGGACGATCCACTGGAGGGAGGCGCGCACAGCCACGATATCATCGCCACACTGTGGCAGTCCGCCGCCGCAATTACCATCCTACCGATCCAGGACATTCTGGGCTACGGCGGCGACACGCGTATCAATATCCCCGGCGTTGCGGAAAAGAATTGGACTTTCAGAATTACACAGGATTCCCTCACCCCGACGGACACCGAGTTTTTCCGGCGGATGAACCAACTTTATATCAGATAACGGAGGCGTAGCCATGAACAAGAGGACAATGCGCAGATCTCTCGCGGCGGCGGTTGTAGGAGCAATGGTGCTCACCTTTGCATCGTGCACCCCGTCAGATACTCAAACTCAAACCGTCAGCCTGGATCCGGCAGAGGCGCCGCAGACGATCCAGGAGATCGTGGAATATTTCAATACGGCGGCCAATAAGATTAAAACAGACCGGCCGGAAGCGAGCATATCCACCTCCGTCTCTATCCCGGATGACGGCGTACAGGCAAACGACGAACTGCTGGCGCGGATTTTCCCGCTCTTCCGCGATCAGATGTCCCTGGGTACAAGCCGCAGCGGCGAACGCGGCAGCGATTTGACCGATGTGGCTCCGGTTGCGGGACAATCGTGGGGATCCCAGTTAGAAGCAGGCGCAGTGGAATGGGCCACCTGTAACGTGAATGGCGAGGAATATAAGATCATTATCAAGATGCGTCGGGAAGAAAACCCCGCCCCCCTCACCAGCAACCACGGCAAGGCCTTTGAGATTCACGACAAGCAGGATATCCTGAACGAGATCAACACCAAGGGGGGCGATTTTATCCACGTGCAGGACTACAGCACCGTGTATGAAAATTGCTACATCCGCGCCTCGATCAACGGGGTCAGCGGTGAAATGATGAGCGTCACTTACGAGAAAAACGTGACAGCCACAGCACAGGCTGTGTGCACCGGCGCGCTGGAAGCACTTGGAACACAAGACGTCTCCCTTCAAATACAGGAGAATATGAACTGCTCCTACACGTGGGTTGCACCGGAGGACGCCGCCTGATTTTCGACTTGCACACTCCTATGGCAAAGAGAGGGATTATCATATTTCAAAAAGCCCCAGATGGATCTTGATTCCATCCAGGGCCTTTTTCTGTACCAAAAAGGCTGCTCCGCAGAGCAGCCACTTCCGTTTATATATCGGTGAGGAACCCCACCTTTAAAACAACAGCCATTCGGCTGAAGATTACTGGATTTCAAAGTCCTGCCATCCACTGTGCAGCCCGCTCTCCCTGAATCGGAGAGGGGGGATTACCATCCTCGGGCTGCACTCAGCGGACGATTGGCTCATAGGGGTTCAGCATTTCCTGTGTGGTGCAAAGGCCGTACAGCTTGATTGCCTTACCGATTTTTCTCCAGGAACGCGTGTTGGAAACTTCTTCCATTGCCTTTTTGATCTCCACAGCACTGATCGTATTCATCATAACCAAATTCACTCCTTTTGTTTTGTTGTGGCTTTATTATATCTCATCTTATGCGTCTTGTCAAGGCATGTTGCACAATCTATCAGTTGTATCGTTGTGCAATATGCCCACATCAATTTTATTCTTCCTTTTTAACGCCGTGTAATTATCTACAATATATGGAAATAAATTTTGTATATATTGCCCGCAAACCATGAATGAATTATAACAGATTTATTTCAACATCGAACAACTGTCCGTACGTGCGCAAAAAAGTTTGTCACTTTTTTCATAAAGATATGCCCCCTATGGGGCGTGGGGGACGTTCTCCAATTTGTATAAAAGCGCAAAGAGTGGTCCACCCGCATTTATCACACGTCACAAAGATCGGGCAAAAAGCAAATTTCCCCCTTTTCTTAGCGTCCGGATGGTATTAAAATAGGTAGGATCTTTTAAGTGTTAACGGCCGGATGCGGCGGAAAGGACGCCAATATGACAAAGACACTAACCAAGGGCAGCCCCGCAAAGCTGATCCTTCTGTTTACGATCCCACTGTTGATCGGAAATCTGTTCCAACAATTTTACAATATGGCCGATGCGCTGATCGTCGGCCGGACGATGGATGTCAACGCATTGGCCGCTGTCGGATGCGCCGGCACCGTCATGTCGTTTATCGTGGGATTTACTCAAGGCGTTACCTCCGGATTTTCAATCGTCACTGCACAGCGCTTCGGCTCTGGGGATCTGGATGGGGTACGTAAAAGTATCGCCGCCTCGGTGCTGCTTGGCGTACTCGCGTCGGCAGTTCTAACAGCTGTCAGCCTTCCCCTCACCGAACCGATTCTGCGGCTCCTGAACACGCCGGAGGAGATCCTGGGCAACGCAAACGCCTATTTATCCATCATTTTTGCCGGCACAGTGGTGACCATGTTCTTCAATCTGTTCAGCAATATTCTGCGTGCGCTGGGCGACAGCCGCACACCGCTGATCTTTCTGGCCATTGCCTGCGTGATCAATGTGATCTTGGACTATGTGCTGATCCGGTATGCCGGTATGGGCGTGGCCGGCGCAGCAGTCGCAACGATCATTGCGCAGATTATTGCCACCGTCTGCTGCCTGATCTTTATGCTCATCAAGCTGCCGATCACCCGCGTCAAAGGATCTGACTGGAAGGGCGCAATACACGATCTTATCCCCCACTGCCGGATCGGATTCCCTATGGGATTCCAGTCCTCCATCATCTCCATCGGCCAGATCGCCATCCAGGCGGCACTGAACTCCCTGGGGGCCACCAGCGTGGCCGCCTACACCGCCGCCCAAAAGATTGACACCTTCGGTACCATGCCGATGATGTCCTTTGGCATCACAATGGCCACCTTCGCGGCGCAGAACTACGGGGCTGGACAGATCCGGCGCATCCAAACAGGCATCCGCCAGTGCCTGGCGATGTCAATCTCCTTCAGCACCTTTGTCGGGATCCTGATCATCATCTTCGGCAAACCATTGACGCAGATCTTCGTCGACGCCGGCAGCGCACAGGCCGCAGAGGTCATCCGGCTCTCCCACATCTATCTGATCATCAACTGCTCGCTCTACTTCCTGCTGGCGATTCTGTTTATCGTCCGATACACGCTTCAGGGGCTCGGGAAGAGCTTTATCCCCACGCTTGCAGGTGTGATGGAGCTGTGTATGCGTGTATTCACAGCGCTGATCCTGGCACACTACTTTGGCTTTGCCGGGGCGAGCGCCTCAAACCCGCTGGCTTGGGTTGGCGCATTGATCCCGCTGTGCACCTCCTACCTGTTCACCATGCACCGGCTGCTCACCGAGCATGACCCAGGGCGCGGCCCGGACGACACGCATTCGGCCGACAGGGCGGCGATTCATTCTTAAAACCCATATTCCCAAAACAGCAGGGCGCCCCCATCAAAAAAGATGGAGACGCCTTTCCTTTGGCCAAAATGCGGGATCGCACTCAAGGCTCAATGATTGTGATAACATATTTAAACGTCTTTTTGCGTCCGGGTTTGAGCAGGCACACGCCGCGCTTACTCATAAAATGGTCATCCTCATCCGCGCAGGTGGCCATACCATGCCAGGGCTCCAAGGCGACAAACGGTGCGTCGCCGGTACTCCAGATTCCCAGATAGGGAAAATCCGGAAAATCGAGCCGTACCCCCAGCGAGCGCACCGGATTGTAGAGCACTACGCCGCGCGAATTGAGCTCGTCAAAGACAAGAGCGTCACGTTCAAACAGGCTGTGGCGCAGCGGAAGCGTACGCCTGTTATTCAGGACACAGCGCCGGTCTGCCGGATTGAGCAGGCCGGTTTCAAGATCGGGCGACATACAAAATGCCATCTCCGCCTCATCGAACTCGATCACGTATTCGCTAAACTTGTCATCCCCGCCCACGGGGCAATTAAATGCAGGGTGCCCGCCAATGCAAAAGGGCAACGGGTCATAGCCGGGATTGTATACAGTATACTTGACTGCAACACTGCGGTTACGGATCGTGTAGGTAATCTCCAGTTCATAGGGGCACGGGAACTGCTGGGCAGTGTGTGCGTTCGTCCCCACCCGGAAGGTCAGCGTACTCTCCCCACTGCGCAGGAGCTTGAACTTTTGCCGCCGGGCGACACCGTGCCGCTCCATATGGCACTCTTTACCGTCCGGCAGGATGGCGCGCTTGCCGCGCAGGGTGCCCACAATCGGGAACAGCACCGGCGCGTGGCCCGTCCAATACTGGGGATCGCCCTGCCAGATATACTCCAGCCCGGTTTTCTGACTCTTGATCGAAGTGATCTCCGCCCCGAGCGAATTGACCGTTAATGAAATATTCGAATTGCTTATAGAGACTTCCATATCCATACCCCCCTAAGGCCATCGCCTCATCCATTATTTTATATTATTTATTATATCATAAGCTCTTGGGGACATGTTAAATTTTCCGTAAACAAAATCACACCATTACACT
The DNA here is from genome assembly GCA_900555545.1 of uncultured Oscillospiraceae bacterium. GTDB lineage: Bacteria > Bacillota > Clostridia > Oscillospirales > Acutalibacteraceae > Onthovicinus. Next base: position 4,716 of record USLQ01000055.1, read on the forward strand.
TTATTTTATTTTTTCTGAAATATCCCCAAAAAAAGCATTGGCTGCTTTCTTTAATATTTTCCGGCTCTCTTCCACTGTAATCTGATATTCTTCCGTATAATCCTGTTGCAGGATAGCCATCCGGCTCATAAGGCCCCAAAGCGTATGTGCTGCTACAATATAATACTTTTTCAGCGAAATGCCGTCGATCATAATCTGTTCGCTCTTTTCTGGAAAATGGCGTGTCAAATCCGGCAGGTACTGATGGATCGTCTGCCGGTAACGCTCCATCAACTGAGCATTGATGGGGTGCGTATGGACGTAGAGATCAAACAGGCAGATAAACAGGAAATCATCCGGATATTGCTGATAGTACTCAAAAAAACGATCAATTAGATCGCCCGCCCCTTTTGCCCGAATCAGAGAAAAGCGATACATGATCCGGCTTTCGATCTCAAAAATAATTGCATCGATCCCATCAAAATATTTATACAGCGTCTGCCTGGAAATCCCGCAAGCTTTCGCGATATCGCTCATGCTTACTGTGGACATATCGTTTTGTAAAAAAAGGCTTTTTGCCTTTGATAAAATTTCGCGACACCGCTTTTCATGTTGAATTTGATATTTATTTTTCTTTGTATCCATGGCGAAAACTCCAAAAAAAATATATTTAGAACAAAAATATTATATAATAAGTATTGACAGTATGTCAATAGAAGTATAAAATATATGCCATAATGTATTGTTGTGTCTAAGAAAGGGGAGCCATCATGCCAAAGAAAAAATTCAAACAAGTGCTAATCAAAAGCGTTTTAAAAATTGTCAACAACCTCTCGCAGGACAACGTAAGCCAGGAAGGGGGACAATTGGACCGCGAAACGTCGCCGGAGATGTCCGCGCTGCTGCGTCGCGCCGCAGCTGAAGGCGCCGTTCTGCTGAAAAACAACGGGGTGCTCCCGCTCCATTCGGAGCAAAAGATCGCCGTATTCGGCAGAGTGCAAAACAACTGGTTCTACACAGGCTACGGATCCGGCGGCGACGTGCGCAAGCCCTATCAAGTCAGCTTGATCGACGGCTTGCAGGCCTGTGAGCAGTTGCAAATCGATGAGGAACTTGCGGCGGCGTATCGGGACTGGTGCACGGAAAATCCACCGGATGACGGATTCTGGGGCCGCTGGCCGCGCTTTTACCCCGAGATGCCCGTCTCCGATACGATGGTATCCGGCGCCGCCGCCCGCTGTGATACGGCTATTGTTGCGATTGGGCGCTCCTCCGGCGAAGACCGCGAAAACGCGCTGGAAAAGGGGAGCTATTACCTGACCGATGAGGAGGAGCATCTCCTTTCCACCATTACAGCGCATTTTGAAAAAACCGTTGTACTGCTGAACATCGGCAGCATCATGGATCTCTCCTGGGTGGATGCATTTAACGGTAAAATCAGCGCAGCAATGATCGTGTGGCAAGGCGGCATGGAGAGCGGAAATGCCATCGCCGATCTGCTGTGCGGCAACATCTGCCCCAGCGGCCGGTTGACGGACACCGTGGCACGCCGCTATGAGGCCTATCCCTCGTCCTCCAATTTTGGCAAAAAGGAATTCAACAACTACGAGGAGGATATCTACGTCGGTTATCGCTGGTTTGAGACCTTCGCCCCGCAGGATGTCCTGTATCCCTTTGGGTTTGGCTTGAGTTATACAGATTTTGCTCTGGAGGACGCCAAGATGGAACCGGCTGAGGACGGATTCCATCTGACATGTTCCGTACACAATACAGGCTCCTGCGCAGGGCGTGAAACCGTACAGCTCTATCTGGAAAAGCCGTGTGGTTCACTCGGCAATCCCGCACGGTCCCTCGCCGGTTTTATCAAGACAAAGGAGCTCGAACCCGGCGCAGCGGAAAATGTGGAGATTATCGTTCCGTTTGATGCGCTGACATCCTATGATAGTGCAGGCGCCGCCGGCCATCGCAGCGCCTATGTCACCGAGGCGGGGACCTACCGGTTTTATCTGGGCAAAAATGTCCGGGATGCTGAAAAGTGCTTTGAATATCTGCACACCGAGACCACCGTCAACCACCAGCTGAGCGAGGCCAGCGCGCCCACGCACCCCTTTGCCATTGTCGTCGCCAAGGAGGAAAACGGCTCCCGGATCCCGGTTCGCCGGATCGTACCCACCGCC
>USLQ01000056.1 GCA_900555545.1 uncultured Oscillospiraceae bacterium
AAACTGGCCACCTATGCCTCCCGCTGTATTGAAAACGAAGTGTTAATGCATTTCCGCTCCGCACGCAAAAGCGCACAGGACGTGTATATGGGCGACAGCATTGATACGGACAGCGACGGGAACCCACTCACCCTAATGGATGTACTGTGTACAGAAGATACGATTGCAGACGATCTGGATATCAAAATTAAATCCGAGCAGGTCAAGCGCTATGTTGAGCAGCTAAAGGATCCGCGGGAGCGCGAGATCATCCGCCTGCGGTATGGGTTGGGGAATTCTGAACCGCTCACCCAGCGTGAAACAGCCTCCAAGCTAAAAATCTCACGCAGCTATGTCAGCCGGCTGGAAAAACGCGCTTTAGAAAAATTACGCGCCGCATTTGAACACAACGGACCGTAGGAAATCCAACCCATTGCCCCATATTGATTTTATCTCCAGTTTGTGTTATAAATCAAAAGGAACGTCAAACCGCCTATGGAGGATGAAGCCATGCTGAAAAAAATTCCAAATACAGCTCCCTTTTCCCCAAACCCTAAGGAGTGGGAGCTCACCTTTGAGGACAATTTTGATACCCTTGATTTAAACAAATGGAAGATCAATACAGCGCGGGATCCCGAAAATCCGCAGAAAAGTGGCATCCGGCGTGCGGCGTACTGTGTGGATGATCCGGATGTAATCTTTGTCCGAGACGGAAAGCTTTACATCCGCACATTGTGGAAAAACGGCATGTACGGCGAGGGATGGTACACCGGATTTATGGAAACCAGCCGTATAGTTCATCCCGAATATGCAATGGGAGGGAAATACTCCGGTTTCTCGCAGACAGGCGGATATTTCGAGGTGCGTTGCCGGGTTGCACGTGCCGTTGGGATCTGGTCGGCCTTCTGGTTGATGCCAGACAATTTCACCGCCTTCTCGGAGGAAGACAGACAGTGGAGCGGTGAGGACGGCGTTGAGATCGATGTGATGGAATCCCCTCATGCCTTTCATCTGCTTGAGAAAGAGAAAAATCAAAATATTCATGTCATCCATGCCGACGGATACGACGATCGTTTAAAGTCTCATTCCTCTCCTGCATTTTATGTCCCCAAAATGTATGAGGACTTCCACACATATTCCCTACTTTGGGAGGCCGACCGGTACGCCTTTTTTATTGACGGACACAGAACTTGGGAGACACAGCATATCTACGAAGGGCACGATATGGGGATCTGCAAGGTACCGGAATACCTCATTCTCTCTACGGAAGTTGCCGGAAGCATCGAGCATGGTGTGGTTCATGAGGGGATGGTTCGAAATCCGAGCACAGGAAAACTTGAAAAATTCTGGTGTGGCAATCCCGCTAAGAATGAGAAATCCAAGCCCTATGATTTTGTGGTAGACTATGTCAAATGCTATCAAAGGAAACATTAAATTTTATCTTTGACTTATGATCTGCATCTTACACTCTGAACCTCCGGCGAACGTGTCGGAGGTTTTTTTAATAACGCTATCTGCCATCAACCTATACAAATTATACCCTCTCATGGGTGCACATTTTCTCTCCCTCTTTTTAGTAAGAACGCTTGAAAGATCAAGCTTTTCGCTATAAAATTGATATATCAATTATTGACATGTCAAGAGGCGATTCCATGGAACATACATTTCACATGCTGATTTATCGGGCTTTTCACGCCCAGCGCAGTTGCCTGCGCCCGCAGCTGGATCAAATCGGGCTGGGAGCGGGGCAGCCCAAACTCCTCGCTTATCTGGATACACACGGGCCATGTACCCAGCGGCAACTTGCCGACTACTTTGAAGTTGATCCGGCGGCCGTCTCCCGAATGACCGACAGTCTGGAAAGAGGCGGATTCATCACTCGAACTTCCTGCGAAAATAACCGGCGCTGCGGCATGGTTGACCTGACCGATAAGGGGGCGGAGGCCAATCGCAAATGGCAGATCAGCTGCCACACCATGGAGAAAAAAATGCTGGACGGGTTTACTGAGGAAGATCAGATCCGCTTTGCCGATTACCTCTCCCGCGCATACCAAAACCTGAAATCTTTCCAGAAAGGGGAAGATGAACCGTGAACGATCTAAAGCAGTTATTTCACCATCTTGGGCCCTATAAAAAGGATTTTTTCATTGGTGCTATCCTGGTGATCATTGAGACATGTTTTGAATTGATCATTCCTCTGCTGATGGCGGATATTATCGATATTGGCGTTGTCAATCACGACACTCATGTGATTTTTGTCCGTGGAATTGAGATGGGTGTCTGTGCCCTCCTCTCCCTGATCACTGGGCTGCTCTATGCGCGTTTTGCCGCCCGTGCCTCCTATGGTTTTGGCGCGCGTGTCCGTGAGGCGGAATATGCCAAAATTCAGACGTACGCCTTCTCCAATTTGGACCGGTTTGATACTTCTTCCCTGGTGACGCGCATGACAACAGACATCACTGTCGTTCAGAATGCTATCAATGCCGGGATCCGGCCGATGGTGCGCGGCCCGGTGATGCTGATCCTGGGGATCGGACTGTCCGTGTGGATGAGCGCCGAACTCTCGCTGGTATTCTTCGCCTGCGCTCCCATACTCGCCGTTACGCTCGTTTTGATTGTGCGGCGTGTCGCCCCGATGTACACCCGCCTTCAGCGCGCCGTGGACCGGCTCAACGGCGTCGTTCAGGAGGGATTGACTGCGATCCGTGCCATCAAAGCCTTTGTGCGCGGCGAATACGAGGAGGAAAAGTTTCAAACTGTGAACGAGGAACTGCGCCAAACCAGCCAAAAAACATTCCACTATGCCGTCCTCAATCTGCCCGCTTTTCAAATCGTCATGTACACAGCCGTGGTGCTGATTATGTGGTTCGGCGGCAATATGATCATCAACAGCAGCTTGCAGGTGGGTGATCTGACTGGATTCCTGAGCTATGTATTGCAGGTCATGAATTCCCTGATGATGATCTCCAATGTCTTTTTGCTGCTGACCCGCTCCCTCGCGAGTGCCAAACGGATCAATGAAGTGCTGACCGAAGAGCCGGAGATCGTCTCCCCCGCCGGCGCTTTCGCAGATATCTCGAACGGCAGTATTGATTTTGACAACGTCTCTTTCAAATATAATAGGGAGGCTGAGGAGTATGCGCTCTCCAACGTCAATCTCCATATTCGCTCCGGGCAGACAGTCGGTATCCTCGGCGGTACCGGCTCTGCCAAGACGACTCTGGTCCAGCTGATCCCCCGGCTGTATGATGCGACGGACGGCGTCGTGAAAGTCGGCGGCCGAGATGTGAGGGAATACGATCTGGCCGCCTTACGCGATGCGGTTGGGATTGTCCTGCAAAAAAATGTTCTCTTCTCCGGAACGATCCGAGACAATCTACGCTGGGGAAACCGCGATGCAAGCGACGAGGAACTCTGGCGCGCCTGCCAGATCGCCTGCGCGGATGAATTTATAGAACGAATGCCCAAGGGCCTTGATACCGACCTCGGACAAGGTGGTGTAAATGTTTCCGGCGGCCAAAAGCAGCGGCTCTGCATTGCACGAACCCTGCTGAAAAATCCCAAGATCCTGATCTTTGACGACTCGACAAGCGCTGTGGACACGGCGACGGAGGGCAAGATTCGCACGGCATTATCCGCTCTACCGGATATGACCAAAATTATTATTGCACAGCGGATCACTTCCGTGATGGATACAGACATGATCGTCATCCTGGAGGATGGTCAGATCAACGCAGTCGGAACGCACGAGGAACTACTGCGTACCAATCCGATCTATCAGGAGATTTATGCGTCACAGGTGAAAGGAGGCGATTCAGATGGCACGTCAGCTGAGCGGTAAACGCCCCAAAAATTTGAAGTTCACAGCCCTCTCCCTACTCCGTTACATGGGGCGGCACAAATTTTTACTGCTGGCTGTCGCCGTATTGGTCGCAGTCAGCGCCACCTGTAACCTGCTCGGAACGTACATGATCCGCCCCGTGGTCAACAATCTTGCATCCGGCAATATCCAGACACTGATCCTTGGTGTCGTGATTACCGCAGCTATTTATCTGGCCGGGGCGCTGTGCACATACGGCTACACACAGGTTATGGTCAAAGCGGCGCAACAGGTTTTGCTGGATATTCGGCACGATTTATTCAACCACTTGCAAAAATTGCCTCTGCGATACTTTGACTCCCACCGCCATGGCGATGTCATGAGCCTTTTCACCAACGACGTCGACACGATCGCCGATGCGCTCAACAACAGTTTCGCCCTGATTATCCAGAGCTTTATCCAGATCGTAGGGACGCTGATTTTATTATTTGTGCTCAATTGGCGCCTCTCCCTGCTGGTTGTGGTGGGCTATCTGGCTATGTTCCTATACATTCGATTCAGCGGTAAACGGAGCAAGATGTATTTTTCCCAGCAGCAAAAGGCTCTGGGTGAGCTTGACGGCTATATTGAGGAGATGGTGAACGGCCAAAAGGTGGTTAAGGTTTTTAATCACGAAGCCGAAAATCAAAAAATTTTTCACGAAAAAAATGCCCGCCTGCAAAAGGCCGGGACGGGTGCACAAAGCTATGCGGCCACAATGATCCCGGCGGTAGTCAGTATCTCTTACATCAACTACGCGGTGGTGGCCGTGCTGGGCGGTCTGATGGCCATCCGCGGCATTACAGACGTAGGGAGCCTGGCCAGTTATCTGGTGTTTGTCCGCCAAGCGGCCATGCCGATCAACCAGTTTACCCAGCAAAGCAACTTTTTACTTGCTGCTCTCGCCGGTGCGGAACGCGTATTTGAGACCATGCAGCAACAGCCCGAAACGGACGCAGGCACAATCCGCCTGGTTAACGTACGGGTAGATGGCGGCGCTCTTGTCCCTTGCAAGCAAAAGACAGGGCGATGGGCTTGGATGGATGAAAAATCCGGATCCTTGACACCGCTGCGCGGCGACGTCCGTTTTGAACAGGTGGATTTTGGCTACGAGGAAGGGCACCCCATTCTGAAAGACGTCTCCCTATACGCCAAGCCAGGGCAGAAGATCGCCTTCGTCGGCTCCACCGGGGCGGGCAAGACAACCATCACCAACCTGATCAACCGTTTTTACGACGTACAGGGCGGCCGAGTCCTCTATGATGGGATAGACGTACGCGACATCAAAAAGGACGATCTGCGCCGCTCGCTGGGGATCGTCCTACAGGATACGCATCTGTTTACCGGTACGATTGCCGACAATATCCGCTTTGGAAAATTGGACGCCACTCAGGAGGAAGTCGTACACGCCGCCAAGGTGGCAAACGCGGATTCCTTTATCCGCCGCCTGCCCAAGGGGTACCAGACAATGATTACCGCAGATGGCGCGAATCTGGCCATCGCCCGTGCCGCGGTCGCCGATCCTCCGGTGCTGATTCTGGATGAGGCGACCTCCAGCATCGACACGCGGACGGAGGCGCTGATCGAAAAGGGTATGGACCGCTTAATGGAGGGGCGCACGGTGTTTGTCATCGCGCACCGTCTCTCCACCGTGCGCAACGCCAACGCCATCATGGTGCTGGACCACGGAAAGATCATTGAGCGGGGAGATCATGACGACCTGCTGCGGCAAAAGGGCGTGTACTATCAGCTTTATCAGGGAATGTTTGAGCTCTCATGATTGATGGAGGTGACCGCTTTGGTAAAATACACCTGGGTCAAAGCTGATGTCCCGCTGGAACTCCCTGTCAGACAAGTATATGGTATTGTATTTTCCGACAGTGGAAAAGTTCTCTTGCGGGTTGACAGAGGCGAATATAAACTGACCGGCGGAAAGCCGGAACAGCATGATAACAGTTTCGCCGAAACCCTAAAAAGAGAATATCTGGAAGAACTGAACGTTGAAATTACCGAAATCCATTACTTAGGTTATTTGCTGGTTGAGGAAAACGAAGCACAGTACGCACAAATCCGAATGATTGCCAAAATCAAACAAGTAGGCACAATTAGGCCAGATCCGGATAACGGAAAAACATATCAAAGATTCTGGGTCAGTCCCAACGACGTGAAAGGCTATTTGGCCTATCCCGATTCTGCGGGAAATCAAATGATCGACGCAGCAATCGCGTTCGCTGCTAAAAAGTACGGCCTGAAGTTTTAGTTAGACGCCGTAATTCAAAATTGACTTTTACTCTGCTCTCTGGATTGCCCACAAATTCCGAATCTGATCCTTGATGCGGTCATATTCCCACAGCTTGTCCGAATTGCTCCGGCGGTTTGGGTCGTTGACCTTGATTTTCCCATCCTCATATCCGGTCATCACAATAAAGTGGCCGGTGGTCGTAAAATCTCCCGGCCCCATCACACATACAATTGGGACACCTGCCTGCAAATTGTCGATCATGCGCTGTTCAACAAGCGGAAGTTCCGTCGCCTTTAACCCCAGCTTTTCTGCGCCTTCCGAAAAAAGCGTCCAGGAGGTCCCGTTTTTAAAGGAGACATAGCCGTTTTCAGCGGCAAATTCCGCCATGGCCCTTGGCGTCAGTGATGTGTCGCCCGTGAGATAAATCGCAACCATCGACAGGCAGGTTGGACCGCATCCGGACAGCCCGAAGAGCTCACCGGCATACTTGGTATATCCCCAGCGCTCGTCCCACTGCATCAGCAGCGGAACGGTATCGCAATCCTGATATTCGCTCAGATCAATTGTGAATGTGCGCTTTTTATTTTCCGGATAGTGCAGGACAAAATCGCGCGCCTCTGGATTTTTCTTGTACAACTCAATTAAATCATCCGGATAAGATGATAAGTCGATCCCCTGCTGATACGCATAGGATTCAATTTCCTCCGGTAATGGAACGTTTGGCCCAAAGATGTGGTGG
>USLQ01000057.1 GCA_900555545.1 uncultured Oscillospiraceae bacterium
CTGCCATCCGGCAGGGGCGGATCCCTTTTTCCGGATCGATTCTCCCCTCTTTTCAGTCAACTTTCACAAAGCGCTCCCGCCAAAGGCCCCCTGTATTTTTCACCTCACCGGCTTGACTTGCACCCGTTTTGGCGATAGACTATTATTGATAGTAGTTTGCTGCCCTGACGGCGGCAGACGCACCAAAAATGGAGGTGAAACCGCTTGGAAGGCAACGAGGGCAGTAGAACAGTCGCCCCTGTTCGATTATGTACCGCAGTACGCATCCCGTGTGTCACGCCGGGCGGTGTTTTCCCCATCGCTCAGTGATATGCCGCGCCTTTGTGCGCCCTTTTGACACTCCTCATGCGTGCTGCGCAGAGAGGAGTTTTTTTGATGGAAGATAACCGGTTTGACCAGCTGCTGGAGCTGCTCGGCAAGTGCAACTTCCCCGAGCTGCGCGAACGGCTGGAAAAGATGAACGAAGTCGATATTGCCGAATTTATGGAGGGGCTCAATCAGGAGCAGACGTTGCTGGTGTTCCGCATCCTGCCCAAGGACATCTCGGCGGATGTGTTCTCCTACCTGGATTCCGACTCCCGCACCGGGATCATTGAGGCCGCTACGGATAAGGAACTGCACGTACTCGTGGACGACCTGTATCTGGATGACACAGTCGACATGCTGGAGGAGGTCCCGGCCAATGTGGTGCGCCGTGTGCTCGGGAGCACGGACGCCCAGACACGTGAACTGATCAACAAATTTCTCAATTATCCGGAGAATTCCGCCGGCAGTATTATGACGATCGAAATGGTCGAGCTTCACGACCGTTTTACCGTGCGCGAGGCCATCGACCATATCCGTAAAACCGGCGTGGATAAGGAGACCATTTACACCTGCTACTGTATTGATGACGCGCGTCATCTGATCGGATCTGTCCAGTTGCGCCACCTGATTATGGCCGATGAGGACGATCTGATCCGCGATATTATGGATGGGATGGACTACCTCCGTTATGTGCACACCCTGGACGACCAGGAGGAGGTCGCAGACATCGTGCGCAAGTACGATTTGCTGAGCGTCCCGGTGCTCGACAATGAGGACCGTCTGGTGGGAATCATCACCGTCGATGATATCGTGGACGTCATCGAGGAGGAAAACACCGAGGATATTGAGAAGATGAACCTGCTCAAGCCCTCCGGAAACGATAAACCCTATCTCAAGACGAGTGTCTTCCGCCTGGCGGGCAACCGGATTGTCTGGCTGCTGGTGCTGATGATCTCCGCCACCTTTACAGGCAAAATCATTGAGAATTTTGAGACGCTGCTCTCCGGTATGGTCGCGCTGACAGCCGCCATCCCCATGCTGATGGATACGGGCGGGAACGCCGGCAGCCAGACCTCCACGCTGGTGATTCGCAATCTTGCGCTGGGAGAGGTTACGGTGCGCGACTACCTGCGGATCCTGTGGAAAGAACTGCGCGTGGCACTGATCTGCAGCGTCATCCTTGGGACCGTTAATCTGGGGCGTATGCTCCTGCTGCGCAGCGGTACCATTATGGAATGCCTCGTCACCAGCCTTGCCATGATGTGCGCCGTGGTCGTCGCCAAGATCATCGGCTGCACACTGCCCATTATTGCCAAGCTCATCCATCTGGATCCGGCCCTGATGGCCGGCCCCATGATCACCACAATCGTGGATGCGGTCACACTGATCATCTACTTCTCACTGGCACAGGCCATTTTAATGTAATTCATCCTTTAAAACCCAAATGCGGAGTAAAAATCCCAGAGGATCTTTACCCCGCTTTTTTATTTCATCCGGCGGATCTACACACGGCCTGTCGTTTTATCCGCTAAAGGGGACTTGTATGGGAGGAGAATTTATGATACACTATTACCGGTTTTGAGCCAAATTCATAAAAAGAGGGAAATATTATGGTGTTTTTTAGACGCATCTGGAAAGCCCTGCACACCCGTATTGGGACATATGTCTTTCTTGTCCTGGCGGCCGTGTCCTATGCTTTCCTGAGCAGTGCAACGTGGGCCTATGGTTGGATCGCAGACCTGTATCCGCTCGGTGCTAATTTTGTCCCCACGGTTCTGGTCATCATCGGTGTCTGTATGGCCGTTCTGCTGGCCTACCTGCTCCTGCTCGCATTCACGGGCAAGGACAAGAAGATCAGGGGCAAGCTCGCGCTGGACATTGTACAGATTATCTTTGCCATATTGGCTGTGGCGCTGTTCTGCTATACCTTTGTGCTCGTATTCGGCCTTGATACGGGCTTTTCGGCGGACAATTTCACGCGCGGCTTGCAGGCGCTTACCACTTCTCTGCCGTTCCTCTGTCTCGCCTTTGCCCTGCCTCTGGTTCTCGTATTCTGCGACACGCCAAAGCGCGCGGTTAAAGGCCTGATCGCGGATGTTGTCATCTGTGCGCTGATCGTCACACCGGTCGCTTTTGGCTCAGGCAGCAACGCCTGGGATGGTGACGAATTGCCCGCGCTGAACCTCCAGTCCGAAAACCTGATGGAGGGGGCGAGCATCGTCTTCGAGAGCCTGAAAGAGGGCGAAAAGCCTGACGCCGTCAACCTCCTCACACAGGACGATGCCTGTTGGACCGCGCAGGATCCCAACCGCACGCCTGCGGAGGGGCAGGAGGATATCAACAACAGCTATGTGGAGGTTCAGCTGGCTCAGACCAGCACCTTTAACACCGCCATCATCGAGGAATCCGGCAATCAGGCACAGTACTTCCGCCTGCAGGCGCTGGTGGACGGCGTGTGGAAAACCGTTTACGAAAGTGAAAAAATTGAGTCCATGCGCCTGTGCAGCTTTGACGCCGTCACAACAGACCGCGTGCGGCTGTCTATTGACAAGTTCCGCAGCACGGACACACCGGTGAAGATCCGCTCCCTGCAGCTGTACAATGAGCCGGTACGCAGTGCGGCGGACTTTGAGGTCACGGCCTATCAGCGCTTGGACGGCGACGTACCGACTGAAATCCTGGCCAAAGGCGAGGAATATGTAAACAACTACGCCCGTTTCTACGACGTATACAGTACAGTGCTCGTCTTTGCGGCCGTACACTGGGATAACGATGGCCATATGACCTTTGGCGAGGGCGGCGAGGAAAAATTCGCCCAGGAGCTCGCGGCGCTCAAGGAGATTATCAGCCACCGTTCCAATCAGGAGCACCAGGTCAAGATCATCGTCACCACGCTGGCCGATGGTACATGGGATGAGACGGGCTTAGGCGTGAACGGCTATATGGCGCAGTACTGGGAATCCATCGCGGATCAGACGGTGGAATTTGTTCAGAAGTATGATATCGACGGCGTGGACATCGACTGGGAGTACCCGCAGACACCCAGCGACTGGGCGGTATACGATCAGTTCATCGCCCGGCTGGATGATGGGATGCACGCCGCAAACCCGGACGCCATCATCTCCGCCGCGCTCTCCGCGGGAGCGCTCGGCATGGCGGAGGAGACACTCGACAGGCTCGACCAGATCCAGTTCATGGCCTATGACGGCAACGATACAGATGGCTACCAGAGCTCACTCCAGCAAGCACAGGAGGGGCTCCAGGCCTTTATTGACAATGGGGCGGATCTCTCCAAGATCAACATCGGCATCGCCGCATACGGGCGTCCGGTCAATAGTACCCCGTACTGGGCCACTTGGCGCGATCTGGACGAGGCCACCTATTGGAACAACAAGTATTACGCCGTTCACGATAGCGATCAGGTCTATGAGGGCACCTTCTGCTCCCCGGCGCTTGCAGGCGACAAGACAGCTCTCGCCCTGTTCAGCGGCGCAGGCGGCGTGATGGTCTTCCGCGTAGCCTGCGACAAGACGATGGATGATCCAAACAGCGTAGCTTGCGGTATTCAGAATACGCTCAACCGCTACATTGAAAATTGGTGAGCCAATTTCACTTTGATTGTCATTTAAAAGCGCCCCGCAGCTGTAAGCTGCGGGGCGCAAAGTTTGTTTCAAGTTTACTGATAAAAGCGATTTTTCAACTGTCCAATCACAATCTCTCCGGTAAGGGAACGGCTCATTTATCATATAGGCACTGCGAGACACAGTTACCGGATCCAAGCGCATCGGCATGATCGTACAGCCAGTCCTCAATCAACAGCTCCGCCTCATCAGGCATCGCGTGGGCCGCATAGAGATAGGCGGCCAATTTTTCCGCCTGATCAAATGTCATCCCCAGCGCACAGTGGTATTCGTCCCGCTGTGACGAATCTGTCGTACGGATAATTTTGATGCCATATCCACCATGCATGCCATCCGGCTGGACATAACACTCCACTGTCGTTTTACCAATGCATATCCCCAGCTGTGTATCCATGAAATTCCCTTCCCTTGTAGGTGCCACCACCAAACCGATGGCGGTTTTTTTTATTCACATTAAATATTATTATAGCCGAATATATACCAATTGTCAACCATTAAAAACAATAAATAATAATGAATGATTGAACATCTTGATCGATCAATCTCTTTTTTTATAATAGTTCTTCGCTGGAAAACACCGCAACTGTCTAATTGTAGCGGATTTCTGCTTATCCCGCGCCAGCATACAAACACACACCCGTTTTGGTTCCAAATATGTAAAATTCAACGAAATTGTTCCTTGTCCGTTACCATCCGCTTTTGGAGATATTTGGGGGCAAAATGATAAGCAATTTTCACCAAAAACAGAGCCGGACACAACGCTGTGTCCGGCTCCTCAAATATCATTTATTCTTTTGCTTGGAGTATTTCGTCTTATAAATCAGGCGCATCAGCCGTGTCTCAATCGGATTAATCGCCTTCGGCTTGCCAAACAGGGAGGCGCCCACCATGGACTTACACTGCTTTTCCACGATCATACGCACCGCATGGGCGTCATACTCGTTGGAGCCGCAGCAGAGCGCGCCATTATCCTTGAGGAGCACCGCGTCGCGGCCGCGCAGCGCACGCGCCGTCCGGCCCGCCGTAGCAAGGGTGGACTTTGCATCAAATCGGGCGCAGCGCACCGTGGCGCCACAGATCTGCGCAAAATCATCCAGCAACGGTTTGATGGTGCGTCCCAAGTGCGACACCGCCACTACATCGCCATCCTTCGTGTGAAGAATCGCATTGATATCCTTGCGCCTGTTGTAGATGGCGCAGTGGAGATCAGCCTCGGGCGGGCACTCGCCCACCAGCGCCTTACCGGTCTTCAAATCAATCGTACCGACTACTTCTCCGTCCCGATTGATCAGGTTAAAGATCCCGCTGTCACGGACACTGTCGTAAGCACACACCTCCGCCATATCCTTGCCCTTGGCCTCACGGTTGGCCAGGAAATAGTCGCGCACGCTCTCCCACGCATCAACGGCGGAATGGGTCATATCAGAGCACTTCTTGAGCAGATACTCCGCGCACACCTTTTCCAGCTCGTGCGCAACGGCAAAGGCATCCTCATAGGATTCGCCCACACAGACGGCCCCGTGGTGGCGCATGATGGCGGCTTTGCTCGCACTGCGGCTGAAGGCAGCTACCACGCCCGCCCTCAGCTTTCCGGTACCCGGCAAGCCATAGGCGGCCATTGGTACGTTGTCGCCGATGATCTCCGCGCTTTTTCCTGTGATATTATTGATATCACACCCAATCGCACTGATAATGGATGCGTTGAACTGGTGCGTGTGAATGACAAAGTTGACGTTTGAGCGCAGCTTGTAGCACTCGGCGTGGATTCCCTTTTCCGAGGACGGTTTAACATCGCCGTCGTAGGAGCAGTCCTCTATATTGACCAGAACAATTTCCTCCGGGGTCAGCGTCTCATAGGCCCGCCCACTGGGAGTGATGACAAACTGCCTGTCGTTCACACGGCAGCTCACATTGCCCCATGTGCGCGCGATCAGGCCGGTCTCCACCAACTTTTTGCCCGCCTCAATCACGAGCTCACGTGCCTTCTGAAGCTCCATGTCCATAATTTATCCTCCTTTACAATTCCCACCATACAGCAATCCGTCACAATGGAACAGGCCCGCCCGTTCGGGCGGGCCCACTAAAGTGTCCGTTTCGCTGTAAATGACTGGGATGATTTATTTCTGCATCACAGTGATGTTCTCAAACACGCGGTCAAAGCGGGCCAGCGCGTCGTCGATCATCTCCTCCGTATAGGCGGCGCTTGTGTACAGACGGCTGCCTGCCAGCGTTACAAGGCCCTCCGCCATGTAGGCGGCGCCGTAGTGCTCCATCTCTTTCTTGCGGATGCTCGTCTCGTCGAGGACATGCGGAATCTGCCATGGCTTCTTCCAGTTGATGGCGAAGTGCATGGTGCCCAGCGTCTCCAGATGGCAGATGGAACCCTGGTTGAAGGCCACAAACGGAAGGTTGCGGCGCTTGATGATTTCCTGAAGGCCCTTGGTGATCCGGTCGCCCATCTGGCCGGCCTTCTGGCAGGCGTTCTGCTTGTCGATCTCCTCCAGGGTGTAATAACCGGCTACGCAGCTGATGGGGGTCGCAGCCATCGTTCCGCCAACAAGTGCCTTATGGACCTTGTCGCCCGTCTGAATCCCTGCGGCCAGGTACTTCATGTACTCCCTCTTGCCGCCGACGCCGCCTGCACCCGGATAGCCGCCGGCGATGACCTTGCCGAAGATGGTCAGGTCGGGGGACACCCCAAAGTACCCCTGTGCACCGGCCATACCAATACGGAAGCCCGTGACGACCTCATCAAAGATGAGCAGTGCGCCGTATTTGCGGCACAGGCGCTCCACGCCCTTGTTGAAGTCCTTATCGAGCGGACGGGTGCCGCTCTCGGGGCCGACCGGCTCGAT
>USLQ01000058.1 GCA_900555545.1 uncultured Oscillospiraceae bacterium
TGACACACCGGTTAAAATTTGATCTACTGCCCGGGGAAGCCTGGTTCGGCGCCAATATTAACGACGGCTGGAAGCTGCCCATCACGCAGGAGGCAAAGACCGTGACCGACACGCGCTACATCAGCAGTTACAATCAGGCGTCGCCCCTGTGGCTGAGCACGAAGGGGCGTTACCTGTGGAGCGAGAGCGGATATCTGGTAAAATGGAATCGCGGCAGGGCCGTGTGCACCTCTAAAAAGGATAAAATTGAACTATTCGACGGCTTTAACACACTGCGCGGCGCCTATCTGGCCGCCAGCCAAAAGCATTTTCCATTTGACGGAAAAACACCGGACGAGATGATGTTCCGGGTACCGCAGTACTGTACCTGGATCCACCTGGCTACCAACCAGCGGCAGGAGGATATCCTCGCCTTTGCCCAGGGGATCCTGGATGCCGGCATGACGGCCGGTGAGCTGATCATCGACGACGGTTGGCAGACAACATTTGGCGACTGGGAATTCCACCCCGATAAATTTGCCGACCCCCAAAAAATGGTGGAGCAGCTCCATGCGATGGGATTCAAGGTCATTCTGTGGATCTGCCCGTTTGTCGCACCGGAGGCAAGGGATTACGCGACGATGGCTCAAAACAATTTGCTCGTGCGGGATCGTTTTGGCCGGATCGCCCGCCGGAAATGGTGGAACGGCAGGCATCCTGTGCTCGATCTCTCCAATCCCAAGGCGGTCGAGTGGTTCCGCAACACGGCAAACCACCTGATGGCTGAGTACGGCGTGGATGGCTTTAAACAGGACGCAGGCGACGCCTATTTTTATAAGGATCGTGACAAAACCTTCCGCCCGGAGGTAGACGCCAATGACCAGAGCTTTCTGTGGGCGGAGACAGCGCGGAGTTATACCTTTAACGAGCTGCGCGCCTGCTTTAAGGGCGGCGGCTGGGGCGTCACCCAGCGCCTGGCCGATAAGACCCACAGCTGGAACCGAAACGGTTTAAACACCCTCATCCCAAACGCACTGCTCCAGGGGTTATGCGGCTACCCCTACTCCTGCCCCGACATGATCGGCGGCGGGGAGATCAGCAGCTTTAAAGAAAAGACAGGAGACGTCTTTGACCGCGACAGGAGTGAGGCTGATTTTGACATCGAGCTGCTCATCCGGTGGTGCCAGTGCAGTGCGCTGATGCCCATGATGCAGTACAGCTTTGCCATCTGGCAGCTGAAAAATGACACGGCGCGAAAAGCATGCCTTCAGGCGGCCAAGCTGCATGAGCAGTATGCGGACCGCATTCTCGATCTGGCTCGAAATGCCAGCCGGACGGGTGAGCCCATCGTCCGTCCCCTGGAATACGAATACCCCAACGAGGGATACGCAGCCGTTCACGATCTGTTCCTGTTAGGGGATTCCATTTTGGTTGCTCCTGTTGTGGAAAAAGGCGCGCGGCAAAAGACACTGCGCCTGCCCGCAGGCGATTGGAAATATATGCCCGATGGGACCGCCTACCACGGCGGGCGCGAAATCACGGTGCCGGCGCCGCTCAACGTGTTGCCGCTCTTTGAGAAAATTTGACAGCGTACAGCTGCCAGCTGCTGATTGTTTTACAAGGTCCATCAACCGCTCCCTATGCCCAAACCCTCCCCTATTTTTAAAGCTCACGCTGGTTTAAGTTCAGTTTAAATTAATTTATTATTTTTTAATTTATTTGTTAAAAACAGTCGACTTTTTTGTCTGTTTATGATAGAATGCTTATACAGTATTTTATTGAGTGGAGGAATTCATATGCAGGCAAAGGATGGGATCGCCAACTACACCGAAAAGATCAAGGAGTACGTCGGCTACTGTGTGGATGAGGTTAAGTACATCTGCAAGGAGATCGGCCCCCGTGAATCCGGCAGCCCCAAGGAGCGTGAGGCACAGGAACACATGGCCGATGAACTGCGCAAATACAGCGACGATGTAAAGATCGAGGAGTTCACCCTGCACCCCAAGGCATTCATGGGTTGGGTCATTATTGTGGGAATCTTCATGATCGCCAGTGTTATCCTGTACAATCTGGGATTCGCACTGATTTCCCTGATCCTGACGGTCGCGGCCGCCATCTGCATGATCGCGGAGTTCCTGATGTACCGCCAGTTCTTGGATCCACTCTTCCCCAAGCGCACCTCGGCCAACGTTGTCGCCGTACGCAAGCCCAAGGGGGAACTCAAGCGCCGCATCATTTTCAACGGCCACTGTGACTCTGCCTATGAGTGGTACTACACTTATCTGGGCGGCGGGCACTGTCTGGTTGCCGTGATCGCCATTGCGCTGGTCGGTCTGGCCATCACATTCGTGTGCGAGATCGCAGCTATGGCTACCGGTCACCTCATGACCGCTTTTGAAGGTGGATTTTGGAAGATTATGGGCTATGTCCAGCTGGTCTGGATCCCCTCCTACATTTCCATCCTGTTCTTCACCAACTGGAAGCGCGTTGTCCCAGGCGCAAATGACAATCTGACTGGCTGTGTCAATGCGATGGCCGTGATGAAATATCTGGCCGATAATGACATCCGATTTGAGAACACCGAGGTGCGCGCTGTCCTGACCGGCTCCGAGGAGGCCGGGCTTCGCGGCGCCAAGGCATACGCCAAAGCGCACTATGACGAGTGCATGGAGGTCGAGACCATCTTCCTCGGCTTTGACACCATCCGAGACTACGACGATATGGCAATTTACAGCCGTGATATGACCGGAACCGTCAAAAACGATATCCGTGTCTGCCGCCTGATGAAAGAGGCGGGCAACCATGTTGGGCTTGACCTCCCGTTCAAGAGCGTATTTTTCGGCTCCTCAGACGCGGCCGCAATCTCCCAGGCTGGGATTCCCGGTGCGACCTTTGCCGCAATGGATCCCACCCCGGCGCGCTATTATCATACCCGTCTGGACACCGAAGATAATCTGGACACCCGGACGATCGAGGCGGGCCTCAACCTTTCACTGGAGACGACTTACCTGTTCGACCAGGAGGGCCTCAAAGAAAATTATTAAATCCCATTTTTACCGCCGCAGCCTTGAACTGCGGCGGTTCTGTATATATAGCACCGATTAATTACATACTTTTTCCCTTGCGGGAAAAAATCATAAGGGATCAGCATATTTAAGGAGGAGCCCCTATGGATCAAACAAAGCAGTATTCTTTCCCCGAATGGGATGCCGGGTGCAGCGCCCTCGGATGGAGCACCAAAGATGGCAAGCATCTGTGGGGCCGGAATATGGATTTCAACCGCATGGCGGCGGAGACGCAGGTGTGTTATATTCCCAGCGGAACACCCTATACCCCCTGCGTCTCTGCCGGAGCATCCGTTCCCCAGTACACCGCTGTGCACGCCGCAGCGGGAACTGGATTGGCCATTTTGCCTGACTCGCCCATCCTGTATGAGGGGATCAACGATCAAGGCCTAATGGGCGGCCAGCTCTATTACCGGCAATTCGCACATTATGAACAGTCCCCGCGTCCCGCAACCGTACCGCTCCAGCCGCCGCTGGCCGTGTACCATCTACTGGCCCAGTGCGCCTGCGTGGAAGAGGTTATACGGACACTTCAGGAGGACGTCACTTTAACCGCCCTCGAACTGTTCGGTGCAGTCCCTCCCCTGCACTGGGCATTTATGGACCGATCGGGGGAGATGATTATCATCGAGCCGGACAAGACCGGGCTCTCCATCTACCGGAATACCATCGGCGTGATGACCAACAGTCCCGGCTATCCCTGGCACCGGCTGAATCTGCTCAACTATGCCGGCATCCGCGATCTGGATTATGACGGAATTGATTTGGGTAGTGAAAAATTGTCCCAGTGCTTCTCCGGCAGCGGCGCTCAGGGGATGCCCGGGGACTGGAGCTCCCCCTCCCGCTTTATTCGGCTATCCTTACTAAAAAAACATGCTGTGCGCGGCGAGGATGAAACCCAGGGGATCACGAACCTGTTCCACCTGATGCAGAACGCCGCATTCCCGCTCGGCATGGTGCGCGTGACGGAAGAAGGCCCTGCCTCACAACTGGATCAAGGGGGAATGCCTTTTGACTATACAATCTACACCGCGGCGATGTGCGCGGAATCCCTGCGCTACTATTGGATGACACATGAAAACAGCCGCATCCAGTATATCGATCTGAACGACCTGGCTACCGATGGCGTTATCCGCCAATTTGACCTAAGGCGGCGAGCGGATTTTATTTGCCGCTCCCATTAATTCAAAAAACAATTTGCGGAATACAATGTGTATGTGATATAGTTAGAATATAATCCCACCATACAGAGGAGGAACTGCATGAACGATCTGTCCAAAAATGCGGCGCGCTTTTACGGCTTTGCCGGCGTATACGATCAGGCGCGGCCCAAGATGCCGCACGATCCCATAGAGATTATCTGCCGCTATCTTGGCCGGAAGCCAGAACTTGCCGTCGATCTTGGATGCGGCACCGGGCTCTCCACCCAGGCGTGGCATGGGAACTGCGGCCGTGTTATCGGAGTGGAGCCGAGCGGGGACATGCTGGCCGTCGCCCGGCAAAAAGAGGACGATCAGCTTTGCTTTATTCAATCCTACGCCCATCAAACCGGTCTGCCGGACGCGTGTGCCGACGCTGTAATCTGCTCGCAATCCTTTCACTGGATGGATCCTGCACTCACATTGGCCGAGGTAAACCGCATCCTGAAGCCCGGCGGCGTTTTTGCCACCGTCGACTGCGACTGGCCACCCGTGTGCGACTGGCATGCAGAGCTGGTCTACTGTACCCTGTTCGACCGGGTACGCCGGTTGGAGAAAACGGATCCCGATCTGTGCGATCAGTACGTCCGCTGGGAAAAGAGCGGCCATTTGTCCAATATTCAAAACAGCGGCTATTTCCGATACTGCCGGGAACTGGTGTTTTTAAGCCGGGAGACAGGCAATACAGACCGCCTGATTGCCTTGAGCCATAGCCAAGGCAGTCTGCAAAATATTTTAAAGCGTAAACCCGCGCTGATTGCAGATGCACTCGCTCAGTTTGAGAGCGATATCCGCAGCATCTGTGGTGAAAAGACATTTGAGATGGATTTCTGCTACCGGATGCGGATCGGAATCAAATAGGAACAATGGATCATCCCGAAAAGGCTCCCCTTGTGAGCGTTTTTCTTGTACCTCCCAAAACAAGTGTTTATAATAGACGTATCTACTGTGCGAAAGGGAACAAAAAATGGACAATCCAATTCACGTGCGCGCTTTCCGCCTTAAGGATCTGGATTCCGTCATGGAACTATGGCTGAACGCCAACCGCCAGGCCCATCCTTTTATTTCCCCCGCCCACTGGGAACAGAATCTTGATTTGGTGCGCAGCCTGATTCCGCAGGCCGAGGTGTACGTATCCGGTGCGCCAGGTGTGACCGACGGCTTCATCGGGATCACGGAGGGGAACTACATAGCCGGGCTCTTTGTCGCCGAACAGTCCCGCGGACATGGCATTGGAAAAGCCCTGATCAACCATGCGAAGCGGCTGCATCCGCTGCTAAAGCTGCACGTCTACCAGAAGAACAGCGGCGCTGTCCGCTTCTACCTGCGGGAGGGGTTTACCCGTGCGGCGGAACAGATCGACAGCGCCACTGGGGAATCCGAGCTGCTGCTCGTGTGGGAAAATAAAGTTTAAAGGAGGGCCTCTGCATGGTTCGTTTCCATGAACACGTAGATGATTCGCTGCTTCGGTTTGCCGTCATCTGCGCCCAATATCAGAATCAATGGCTCCTGGTCCGGCACCGGGAGCGACACACTTGGGAGTGCCCCGGCGGCCATCGGGAGCCGGGCGAAGATATTGACGCCGCTGCACGGCGCGAGCTCTGGGAGGAGACGGGCGCCCTTCACTTCCGACTGCAACCGGTATGTGCCTACTCTGTCGTCACCCCGGATACAGAGACCTACGGGATGCTGTATTGGGCCAAAATTGACGAGATGGAGACGTTGCCGGACTTTGAAATTGCCGAGGTACGGCCGTTTGACCAGTTGCCGGATGAGTGGACCTACCCGGATATTCAACCGTACCTGATAGAAAAAGTCAAAAAGGTTTTGGAAACAAAAGGAGTCTATTCCGATGAAAGTTTATAAAAAGCTCGTCCGGGACCGCATCCCGGACATCATGGCGCACAACGGGGAACGGGCGCACTTCTCCATCCTGAACGATGAAGACTATCTGCGCGAGCTGGACAAAAAGCTCACCGAGGAGACGGCCGAGTATCAGGAGAGCAAGGAACTTGAGGAACTGGCTGATATTTTGGAGGTCTTGGAGGCGATCTGCACAGCCCGCGGCCATTCTGTTGAAGAACTGTACGCCGTGCGCTCAAAGAAGCGGTCCGAACGCGGCGGATTTGAAAAGCGACTATTTCTGGAATACAAGGAATAAAATTTTGAAACACATTTGCTCTGGGGGGGAGATCACGTTGGAGCTGTTCAACGCCAACCGCTGCGCCATTAAATTGTGCGTGGGGCGGCGCATGGGGCAGCTTGTCTTTGCACAGATGGACGTTCCGGCCCGGAACCCCTACCGTGGAAAATATCAGGGACAGCGCAGCGCGATCGGCTCCCGCGTGTTTCTGGATGTGGAAATTTCAGGATCAGAATAAATTTTAAAAAGTGCTTGACAAATTATTCTGCGTACTTTATTATAGTAATCAATTAAATAATCAAAACCGATGAAGAAGAAGAGTACCGGCGAATCAAAGTCTCGCAGAGAGCTGCGGCAT
>USLQ01000059.1 GCA_900555545.1 uncultured Oscillospiraceae bacterium
CACGCCGTTTTCCGCCGTGGAGCCCTACCTGAATCGCCTGGATCTGGTGACGGTCATGACGGTAGACGCCGGCTTTGCCGGACAGGCCTTTTTACCGGAAATGCTGCCTAAAATTCGTCAGGTATCGCAATGGAAACGCCGCAACGGGCAGAATTATCTGGTACAGGCGGACGGTGCAGTGAATAAAAATACGTACCGCGCCCTGTTCCAAAGCGGCGTGGACAGCTACGTGCTGGGTAGCAGCGGACTGTTTGGGCTCAGCGGCGATCTGCCGGCGGCCTGTGAACAGATGAAGGCGGAGTTCGCCGCGGCCACGCGGGAAGAGGGGTGAACCGGATATGGAAAAAGAAAAGGCCTGTATCGGCGTAGATGTGGGCGGAACGTATATCCGCGTCGGGATTTTGAAGGGGAGCGATACGCCTCTCTGCTTTGAAAAGATCCCGCAGGGAAGCGTATTCAAGGGGCGATGTCCGCCCAAACAGCTCAGCGCATTTTTGCGCGACTATATGCACCGCAACGGCCTGACGGCAGAAAATACCGGCGCCTGCGCGGTGGGGATGCCCTCCTCGATCGATCAGAGCAAGCGCAGGGTGCTGTCCACACCCAATATCCCCGCCTTTGAAAATGTCGATCTGGCCGACCTGCTGGAACGCCAACTGGAGATTCCTGTGTTCCTGGATCGGGACGTAAATATGATTTACCGCCACGACCGTCTGCTGCTGAAGCTGCCGCGCAAGGGGATCGGAATCGGCTGCTATTTCGGGACCGGGATCGGGAACGTGGTGGAGGTGGACGGCAAACTCCTCGCCGGTAAAAACGGCGTGGCGTGCGAGCTCGGGCATGTTCCCGTCATGGGACGGCACGAGCTGTGCGGCTGTGGGAATCCGGGCTGCTATGAAAATTATGCCTCCGGCCGATATATCACCCGCCTGTGTAAAGAGCGGTATCCTGGGGAATCTGTATATGAGGTGCTCACCCGGCGGCGGGAGGATGCGTGCATTCAGGAGTTTATTGACAATATCGCCGTGGTGATCGCCACGGAAATCAATATTTTTGATCCGCACTATGTCATTCTGGGCGGCGGCGTACTGATTTCACGCGGGTTTCCCCAGCAGGCACTGATCGAGGCGCTGCACGGGCATGTCCGCAAGCCGTATCCCGATCAGGGGCTGACCGTCTACTTTTCCAAAAACGCCGACGAGAGCGGCGTGATCGGAGCGGCGCTCTATGCTCGCTCCCAGCTGAAAGGAGGAGAGAAAGCATGATCGCACTGGCCAGTGACCATGTCGGCCTCGCACTGAAACAGGCGCTTTTGGAGTACCTGGAGCAGGAGGGCGTCCCGTGCCGCGACTACGGGACCTTTGATACGCAGCGCTGTCACTATCCGGAATACGCGCTGGCGGCCGCAAAGGCGGTATCCGGTGGGGAATGCCGGGCAGGAATCCTCTGCTGCGGGACAGGCGTCGGCATGGCGATCGCCGCCAACAAGGTTCGTTCGATCCGATGTGTCGTCTGCAGCGACTGCTATTCGGCGGTGCTCTCCCGGCAGCACAATGATACCAATATGCTTGCGCTGGGCAGCCAGGTAGTCGGCCCGGGCCTTGCCAAGCGGATTGTGGAGAGCTGGCTGTCCGCTGAATTCGAGGGGGGCAGACATCAGATCCGCCTCGATCAGATCCGGGCCATCGAAGTGGGCGGAGAGATTCCTCCGATAGAAGGGAGATGAGGACCGTGTCGGAAGTACTGCTGTCCATGGAGCACATTACCAAGGTATATCCAAACGGCTTCATCGCCAATAAGGACGTGTCCCTCTCCGTGCGCCGGGGCGAGATCCATGCCCTATCCGGGGAGAACGGAGCGGGAAAGAGCACGCTGATGAAGGTCCTCTTCGGGGAGGAGCAGGCGGAGGAGGGCAGGATCCTTTTCAAGGGGAAGGAGATCCGGCCGGAGAATTCAATCTCCGCCATCAAGATGGGCATCGGAATGGTGCACCAGCACTTCATGCTTGTGCCATCCCTGACGGTGGCGGAGAACATCGTCCTCGGGATGGAGCCCGGGCGGCTGGGATGCCTGAACCGCCGTGAGGCGATGCGCATGGCACAGGAGATCACGGAGAAATACAAGTTCCAGATCGATCCCAAGGAGCGCGTGGAAAATCTGGCCGTGGGCGATAAACAGAAGGTGGAAATCCTCAAAGCGTTGATCCGCGGCGCTGAACTCCTGATCCTGGATGAGCCGACTGCTGTGCTGACGCCGCAGGAGACGGAGGAGCTCTTCGTTCAGATGGAGCACCTGCGGGAAAAGGGCCATACGCTGATCTTCATCTCCCACAAGCTGCGCGAAATCAAGCAGATCTGTGATCGGATCACTGTGCTGCGCGCTGGGAAAACCGTGGGCGTGGCCAATGTGGCCGATCTCTCAGAGGCCGAGATCTCACGGATGATGGTCGGCAGGGATGTGATGCTCCAAATTACCAAGAAAAAATCCAAACCGGGAAAAACCGTTTTACAGGTACGGGATCTGAACCTGTCCGGACGCCCCGACGGGAAGACGGTATCATTCGATATCCGGGCTGGGGAAATTCTCGGGATTGCCGGTGTGGAGGGCAACGGACAGAAGGAGCTGGCGGACTATATCTCCGGTATGCAGCCATATACGCAGGGATCCATCCGCCTGAATGGGCGAGAAATCCGCGGCCTGTCCGTGCGGAAGATCCGGGAGCTCGGGCTCTCGCATATTTCGGAGGACCGGATGTCCTACGGATGCTCCGCAGAGGCGAATGTGGAGGAAAATCTTTTCTCCACATCTATCTATCGGAAACGATATTCAAAGGGCCTGCTCCTGCGCAAAAAACTGCTTGATGAGGAGAGCGACCGGCTGATCCAGGAGTACCGCATCAAGTGCAGCGAAAAACGGGAACCCATCCGCATGCTCTCGGGCGGCAATATCCAAAAGGTAGTGGTGGCCCGAGAGTTCAGCGGGGATATCTCCCTGATTCTGGCAAACCAGCCCACCCGGGGGATTGACGTGGGCGCTACGGAGTTTATCCGAAACAGGCTGATCTCCCTGCGCGATCAGGGGGTGGCGGTGCTGCTGATCTCCGCCGACCTCAACGAGGTACTGGAGGTATCCGACGGCATTCTGGTGCTCAGCGGACATGCAGTCAGCGCATATTTCCCGGATGCATCCCAGGTGCGGGAGGATGAACTGGGCGAGTATATGCTGGGGATCCGCCAGATGGATGTGCAGCAGATTGGAGGTGTTGTCTATGAAAACGGGACAGGAGAGGCATCGGCTGCCGACAAACCGGCAGATTGAAAACCGCTTTACACTGATCCGTACGCTGGTAGCAGTTGGGATTGCACTGATCTGCTGTCTGGCGCTGATCCTGCTCGTGAGCGAGGAGCCGCTTCAGGCCTTTGTCGCCTTTCTGACCGGGCCGTTGGATCCGCCCAAAAATTTGGCCACCGTCCTTCAGACGGCGGCGCCGCTGATCTTTTCCGGCCTGGCGGTGAGTATCATGTTCAGCTGTAATCAGTTCAACCTCGCAGGGGAGGGTGCGTTTTTCCTTGGCGGACTGGCGGGCAGCGCGGTGGCGGTCAAGCTGGTACTCCCCTACGTCGTGCATCCGATCGTCGCACTGCTGGCCGGCGGATTGGTGGGCGGTGTTGTCTGCGCCATTCCGGGCCTGCTCAAGGTCAAGCTCGGCGCGACGGAGGTCGTCTCCTCCCTGATGCTCAACTATGTAATGCTCTATCTGGGGGTCTATATTCTCAATTACTTCCTGCTCGATCCGGCAGCGGGGTTCCCGGCCACGGAGCGCCTGCCTGACACCGCACGGTTGGAGACGCTGATCCCCAAAACCAATTTCCATATCGGGATCATTCTCTCCTTTGTGCTGTGCGTAGTGATGTACTTTTTCCTCTACCGCAGCAAGTATGGGTACTCGATCCGCATGGTGGGGCAGAATGAGAACTTTGCCCGCTACTCCGGGATCAATGTGGGCGCGACGATCATGATGGCGCAGCTGATCGGCGGAATTCTCGCCGGCGTCGGCGGAGCCAGTGAAGTGCTGGGTGGGTATACGCGCTTCCAGTGGGTCGCGCTGCCGGGCTATGGATTTGACGGCGTCATTGTGGCCATTCTGGCTGGAAACAACCCGCTTCTTGTACCGGTAGGCGCCGTATTTCTGGCGTATCTGCGCGTGGGAGCGGACATCATGTCCCGCCGCAGCGACGTAGCGACCGAGGTGCTGGCGGTGGTGCAGGGTGCCATCATCCTGCTCGTGGCGGCCAAGCTGTTCCTGCAACACATCAAGCACAAATACATTGTGGCTAACGCGACGCGGCTGGAGGCCGTGAAAGGAGGGGCAGATCATGAATGAGATACTCAGTTCCATTTTCTCGACTGATTTTGTCTACTCCTCCCTGCGGCTGACAACCCCTGTACTGTTCGCCGCGCTCGCGAGCCTGATCGCGGATCGCGCAGGAATCATCAATATCGGTCTGGAGGGGATCATGCTCTTCTCCGCGCTGACCGGCGTGATCGGCAGTGCCTATAGCCAGAGCCTGCTTGTCGGCCTGCTGTGTGCTGTGGGGACGGGACTCTTGATCGCATTTATCATGGCGTACTTCTCCCTGACACTGCATGCGGATATCACGCTGGCCGGGGTAGCCGTGAATCTGGTGGCTACAGGCGGAACAGTATTCGTGCTCTACTCCATCTGCGGCGATAAGGGCGTCTCCACCTCCCTGAACAGTCTGGTATTCCCCACGGTGGACATCCCTCTGCTCAAGGATATCCCGGTGCTGGGGAACATCCTGTCCGGGCATAATGTGCTCACATATGTCTCCCTGATCATGGTGGTCGCGGTGTGGTTTTTTATGGAGAAGAGCAAGCTCGGGCTGCGGATCCGTGCGGTCGGGGAGAATGAGAACGCGGCTAAGAGCGTCGGCATTAGCGTGGTGCGCATCCGCTATCTGGCCCTGATGCTCAGCGGCGTACTCGCCTCCTTGGGCGGGGCGTTTCTCTCCATGGGAATGCTGACCTATTTTTCCAAAAACATGAGCGCTGGCCGCGGCTTTATCGCCCTGGCAGCGGAAGCGCTCGGACATGGCGGCGCAGTGGGGACGTTTTTGGCCTCCCTGGTATTCGGCAGTGCGGAGGCGCTGTCTGTCTCCCTGCAGGGGGTGGGTCTTCCGCCCCAGTTTGTTCAGATGGTGCCCTATGTCACCACGATATTGGGGCTGGTCATCTATTCGGCATTGCGAAAAAAGCAGCAAAAAAGTCTGCATCAATTATTTAAAAAAAGGAAGAGAGGTTTACAATGAAAAAGTTAGTGGCGCTGCTGTTGGCAGCAGGAATGGTTCTGGTGGCTTTTGCGGGATGCACAAAGGAGGAGCCGAACACGGGCGGGACATCCGGCTCGGATGACAAGGTGAAGATTGTCCTTCTGATTAACGGTACGCTCGGGGACAAGTCCTTCTTTGACTCGGCGAAAAACGGCATGGATCTGATTCAGGAAAAGTACGGCGACCGCGTGGAGACGCAGACGGTGGAAATGTCCTACGACGCGACAAAGTGGACACCCGCACTCATCGAATTCTCTGAGGATGAGGAGACGGACATCATCATCAGCGGAACGTGGCAGATGGTCGACCGCGTGATCGAGGTGGCGCCGGATTATCCAGATAAAAAGTACATTGTGTACGATGCGGAAGTCGATTACTCCGGCGGACAGTACCAGAATGTCTACTCCATCATGTATAAGCAGAATGAGGCTGCCTTCCTCGCGGGCGCGGCATCAGCTCTCGCATCCAAGACAAACATGTTCGGGTTCGTCGGCGGCATGGATAACGTGACGATCAACGATTTCCTTGTCGGACTAATCAGCGGTGCGCAGTACGTCAAGCCGGAGATGAAGTTCACCTCCGCCTATATTGGAAACTTTGACGATGCGGTCAAGGCCAAGGAAATCACCCTCTCGCAGATCAACAATCAAAACGCGGATGTGGTCTACGGCTGCGCCGGGCAGGCGGGACTTGGCTCCATCGAGGCCGCGGCTGAAAAGGGCGTATATGCGCTGGGCGGCGACGCAGATCAGGCGATGGCCTTCAAGGGCGTGGACGACGCAAAAGCAGAGTGCATTATCACCTCCATCCTCAAGCGTGTGGACAACTCCCTGCTCAAGGCCGTTACCGAGAGTATGGAGGGCACGCTCCAGTGGGGCTCCTCGGGTTCCTTCGGTCTGGCGGATGAATCTGTCGGTCTGGCGAAAAACGAGTACTATGAGCGTATCCTGACGCAGGAACAGCGGGATCAGATTGACGAGATTGAGCAGAAGATCATCGCCGGAGAGATCACTGTACCCACCGCCTTCGGCATGGATACGCAGGAGATTCAGGCCTTTGTGGATGCCGCCAAGTAGCTTGTGCGGCGCCACAGTTTGAAACTATGTATCAGTAGGGAGGCGGAGGCTATGGTTTCAGTTGTATTCTGCTGCGGCGGGAGCAGGGGAGACCTGCTCACAGCTGCAGCCCTGCTTGAGGAGCCGTCCGTTGCGCTGCGGGGGATTGTGTACTCCCCCAGCGGGGGGAGCGGACCGGAATTTACCGAGCAGCTTACTGCGCTGCTGGGCGGCGACGTGCCTGTGGTGACGGCCGCGCCCGGCGCGCTCTTCCGGCCGTACAAAACCGGCGGGGCGGCAGAACATTTGGAGACCTTGCC
>USLQ01000060.1 GCA_900555545.1 uncultured Oscillospiraceae bacterium
CCGCCGATCCCGGCCGACACGATCGCGTAGGGGAAGGGGAGGATGCACGCAGATAGGTAAATCATCGCATCGCCCAGGTGGATATATCCGCCGCTGGGCATCGGGATGCGTACGGAAAAAGTGAGGGCGAAGGTCATCGCGGCAAAAAGTGCAGTCAGAATCATCAGCCGGAGCCGTCGGTTTGCTTTTGGTTCCATAGTATCACTCTCCTGAAGAATCTAACTTGATTATACCGCGAAACTGAATATATTGATATATCCAATTTTGATAAATTTTATAGGGCCAGATCGGGTGAGAAGTTTTTTCAGAATTTTTAAAACGGATGGGATCAGATTTAACTCATAAAAACGAAATAGTATGGACGATAGATCACTTTCAGCGGGATTCCCCAGTCTTTTTGATCGTATTCCTGTACGAACTCGGGGAAATACCTTCTCTTTTCCGGAAAGCAGTTGAAAAATGATAGGGACTGTCATACCCCAGCGCCTCTGCAATATCGACAATGGGGAGGGAGGTGCGCGCGAGTAGTTGTTTGGATTTTTCTATTTTTAGCCTGGAGATATACTGCTTGGGCGGAAGTCCCGCGCTTTTCTCAAAAATTTGATGGATTCTGCGGGGAGACACACCGAAAAAATCGGCAATCTCCTGTACGGTCAGCCGTGTATAAATTTTTTGCTCCATATAGCCGCATATTTCCGAAAATTGCAAAGACTGCCTGTCATGCTCCTCCTTCTTTTGGCTGTGAAAACGAAGGTAAAAAAAGTAGTGGGCGAAAATCCCGTTGATATAGCGAATCTCGTCCGGGTGCTGCGTCCCGGCCGTCATCAATTCCTGGAACAGATTTTTTTCATAGTCTGTGTATGCTGCATATAGTTTTGTCCCTGTGCAGTCGGGGGCGTTCTCCTCCAGAATAAAGTCTACCCAGTAATAAGACCATATTTTAAAATTGCTGTGGTATTCCAGAATTGCATTGCGCGGGAGCAGAATATAACTGTTCTGCTCCAGGGGAATTGGCCCATGACATGTTTGCACCACGCCTGTACCGTCAATTGTGCGGATCAGGCAATACATTTTGGGCAATCCCAGTGCGTCATCCGTCAGATCGTGGGAGTAATCCGCGTCGGCTGTGACCGACCAGGCGGCCACTACAACATTACATCGGGGTGGGAGTATCCGGTTTGCCGTATAAAATGAGGTGCACTGGTACATCGGGCGATTTCCTCCTACACTTCCGAAATTTGTATGAATCATTCATATCTATGTATTGTACTATGGATGACCATATTATATCATGATGATATCCATAAAATCAAACAGTACGCATGGTGTTGCGAAAAAGGAGAGATGAATAATGTCCAAAAAAGTGAAAGGAATCATTGGTGCTGCCGTAGCTGTTTTAATAGTAGCTGTGGTGATTGTGTTGGCGGTAACGTGGCCGACGCTGATGATGCGGCACCACGCGGCCAAGTATGAGCTTCAGCCGGTTGAACTGACCCAGGGAGCGGATCGCATTTATTTTCTGAATACAGGCAGTGCAGACGCCATTTTGATCGAAAGCGATGGAAAATATGCACTTGTCGACGGTGCGGAGGACAGCGACAATCCGCGTAATTTTCCCAACCTGGTCTATGAGGGTACGGAACAGTATGTAGTTGACACGATTAAGAAGATCGCGGGGGATGAGAATGGTAAGGTGTACTTGTCATTTATCCTTGGGACCCATGCCCACTCGGATCATCTCGGTGGACTGGACACTGTCATTATGGATCCCGATATCACCGTTGGGCAGGTATATGTAAAGCCGTATAAATCTGATATTATCACTGCAAATGAGGTGGAGCAATGGGATAATCAGGAGGTATACGATCAGCTGATAGGTGCGTGTACCAGCCGTGGTGTCCCCGTTATCCATGATATTCCAACGGACGGCTTTCCATTTGGGGATTTTACGCTGACCTTCTGCAATACGCAGGATACTGTCTCGACAGATCCAGTCGGGGAAAATGAAAATTCGGTAGGTCTGTTAGTGGAAAAGGACGGGGCGCGCGCTTTTCTCGCCGCCGATATCAACAATTACGATGGGGATGAAGATCGGATCGGGGCAGAACTGGGGCATGTGGATCTGCTGAAAATCGGCCACCATGGCTATGAGGGTTCCACCGGGAAGCCGTTCGTTCAGGCGCTCAGCCCCGATATAGCGATCGTAACAAACACTATTCATGGTGTCAATAAGGATGCGTTGCGTGCGCTAAATTCCGTTGGGGCCGCCCTCTATGCGACCAGGGAGAATGAGGGAGTGGTGGCTGAATTTACCGATCAGGGAATAGTTCTTTACAAGGATATTGATCATGCGGTAAAATAGTGCAGGGCACAGCGTCCCATGGACTCAAAAAAGATTAGAGGAGCAGAAAAATGGATCAGATTCAGGAGTACCTGCAAAAAATTGACGAAGTCATTGCCAATGGGAAATTCAAAGATAACTGGGAGAGCCTGTCCCAGTTCCAAATTCCGTCGTGGTACCGTGCACAGCGGTTTGGCATTTTTATCCACTGGGGCGTGTTCTCTGTCCCAGCGTGTGAGTCGGAGTGGTATCCGCGCCTGATGTATAAGCTGGGCACCAAGAGTAACCTGCACCATATGAAAAAATACGGCAAGGGGTTTGAGTACCGCGATTTTATTGAGTTGTTCAAACCGGAAAAATTTGACGCCGAGGAGTGGGTCGAGCTCTTTCAGCGCAGTGGGGCGCGCTATATCATGCCCGTGGGCGAGCACCACGACGGCGTCAAGCTGTACGAGAGCGCGCTGAACCGGTGGAACATGAAAGCACTCAACGGCCGGGACTATATGGCGGAGCTGCACGCGGCGTGCGACCGGGCAGGAATGGGATTTTTGATGAGCAACCACCGCGCGGAGCACTACTGGTTCTTCAACGGCGCGCGCAAATTTTACCCCGACTCGGAGGTTGCACGCAACAAATATCCCGATCTGTACGGCCCGGCATACATGCCGCCCAGCGGAAATATCGACAAGACGGATCAGGAGATCGCGCCAACCAAAGAGTATCTTGAGGATTGGCTCGCCTCGGCCTGTGAGATGATCGACCGGAATCAGCCGCTTGGCGTCTACTTTGACTGGTGGATTCAGAAAAATGAATTCCGCCCCTACGTCAAAAAATTCCTGGCCTATTATTATAACAGGGGCCTGGAGTGGGGCAAGGAAGTCTGCGTGTTTTATAAGTGGGGGGCGATCTTTGATGGCTGTGCGGTCTTTGATGTGGAGCGCGGCCAGATCAACGGCGTCGCACGCGAACTGTGGCAGAACGATACCTCCATCGCAAAAAATTCCTGGGGCTATACGAAGGGGAACCGATTCAAAGCGGCGGAGGATATCCTCCGCAATATGATTGAGGTTGTATCCAAGAACGGATGCTATATGCTCAATGTCGGCCCCAAGGCGGATGGCACCATCTGCCAGGAGGAGCGGGACGTCCTGTGCAGGATCGGCGATTGGCTTGCCGTCAACGGGGAGGCGATATACGGCTCCAATCCCTTTGAGGTGTGTGCCTTTGAGGGCAAGCAGTCGGCCAACGGCGCATTTCGGGAGAACAAGAAGTTTACGGACCGGGATTTCTGTTTTACGACAAAACCGGGAAAAATTTATGTGTTCCCCATGGGCGGCAAACTGCGTCAAAAGCTGCGGATCCGCAGCCTGCGCCACGCCAATGAGGGGGGAATCCGTTACCAGATCCAAGGGATTCATATTCTTGGTGAACAGCGCGCGCTCCCCTATACGCAGAGCGAAAAATACCTGGAGATTGATCTGGGCGCTAAGCGCTCCAATCAAACGCCAGTGTGCATCTGCGTGGATGTGGATTAACACAACACGCCGTTACTGCCGATAGACGGCCACGCCCTTTCTCAAGTTTTTCTCCGGAATTTGCCCTGTATTTTGTGAATTTTAAGCCTTTATCACCGCTATCGAAGGCGAGAATGTAAAAAAATATCCGGAAAATATATTTTTGTAAAAAAAGCTATGGAAAATCCGGCGATATTCTGGTATAATGCAGGGTAGGCTAAGACCTTTATAGAGTTTATGCAAATCATTATTGGAGGTTGATTCTCAATGAGTCACAAGTACGTGTACCTGTTCTCCGAGGGCAATGCAAACATGCGTGAGCTCCTCGGCGGCAAAGGCGCAAACCTTGCTGAGATGACCAATCTCGGTCTTCCGGTTCCGCAGGGCTTTACGGTTACCACCGAGGCCTGCACCCGTTATTACGATGACGGCCGCCAGATCGCAGACGACATCAAGGCAGAAATTTTTGAGTATCTGGCAAAGATGGAGG
Source organism: uncultured Oscillospiraceae bacterium (assembly GCA_900555545.1). GTDB lineage: Bacteria > Bacillota > Clostridia > Oscillospirales > Acutalibacteraceae > Onthovicinus. The sequence continues at coordinate 4,346 of USLQ01000060.1, forward strand.
AGATTACCGGTAAAAAGTTCGGCGATCCCGAAAATCCGCTGCTCGTCTCCGTCCGTTCCGGCGCGCGCGCTTCCATGCCCGGCATGATGGACACCATCCTGAACCTGGGCCTGAACGACGAGGTAGTCGCCGGCTTTGCAAAGCTGACCAGCAACGAGCGCTTTGCGTACGACTCCTATCGCCGCTTCATCCAGATGTTCTCCGACGTTGTTATGGAGTTGCCGAAGTCCCGCTTCGAGGTGATCATCGACGAGATGAAGGAAGCCCGCGGCATCAAGCTCGACACCGAGTTCACTGCGGAAGATATGAAAGAGATGGTTCAGCGCTTTAAGACCTTCTATAAGGAGCAGAAGGGCTCCGACTTCCCGACCGAGCCGAAGGTTCAGCTGATGGAAGCCGTCAAGGCCGTTTTCCGTTCCTGGGACAACCCCCGCGCGAATGTTTACCGCCGCATGAACGATATCCCGTACAGCTGGGGCACCGCTGTCAACGTACAGGCGATGGTCTTCGGTAACACCGGCAACAGCTCCGGTACGGGCGTCGCTTTCACCAGGAACCCCGCGACCGGCGAGAAAAAGCTGTTCGGCGAATTCCTGATGAACGCTCAGGGCGAGGATGTCGTGGCCGGCGTCCGCACCCCGCAGTCCATTGATCAGCTCAAAGAGATCATGCCGGAGGTCTATGAGCAGTTTGCCACCATCGCAACTACTCTTGAGAACCACTACCATGATATGCAGGATATGGAGTTCACCATTGAGAATGGTAAGCTCTATATGCTTCAGACCCGTAACGGCAAGCGTACCGCCGCCGCCGCGCTGAAGATCGCCGTCGATCTCGTTGACGAGGGCAAGATTGACCGTGATGAGGCTGTTCTGCGCGTAGAGCCCAAGCAGCTCGACGCTCTGCTGCACCCGCAGTTTGATGCCGACGCGCTGAAGAAGGCCAAGGAGATCGGCAGCGGCCTGGCTGCTTCCCCCGGAGCGGCCTGCGGTAAGGTTGTCTTCTCCGCTGAGGATGCCAAGGCATGGGCAGAGCGCGGCGAGAAAGTCGTCCTTGTCCGCCTTGAGACTTCCCCCGAGGATATCGAGGGTATGGCTTCCGCAGAGGGGATCCTCACCGTCCGCGGCGGCATGACCTCCCACGCTGCCGTTGTTGCCCGTGGTATGGGCACCTGCTGCGTATCCGGCTGCGGCGACATCAAGATGCACGAGGAAGAGAAGTACTTCGAGCTCGGCGGCATGACCATCAAGGAGGGCGATTACCTTTCCATCGATGGCTCCACCGGTAAGATCTACGGCGAAGCTGTCCCGACGTCGGACGCCACCATCGCCGGTGACTTTGACCGCCTGATGACCTGGGCTGACGAGCGCCGTGTACTTCGTGTCCGCACCAACGCCGACACACCGAGGGATGCTGCACAGGCCGTCAAGTTCGGCGCTGAGGGCATCGGCCTCTGCCGTACAGAGCACATGTTCTTTGAGGCCAACCGCATCAAGGCCATGCGCGAGATGATCGTTGCGAAGGATACCGAGGCCCGCAAGAAGGCTCTGGCAAAGATCCTTCCCTACCAGCAGCAGGACTTCGAGGATATGTACACTGTCCTTGAGGGCCGCCCGATGACGATCCGCTTCCTGGATCCGCCGCTGCATGAGTTCCTTCCGAACACGAAGGATGAGATCGAGGATCTTGCAAAAGAGCTCAACATGACTTATGATGAGCTGAAAGCGGTTGTCGACTCTCTGCACGAGTTCAACCCGATGATGGGCCACCGTGGATGCCGTCTGGCCGTCTCCTATCCGGAGATTGCCGAGATGCAGACCACCGCTGTCATCAACGCTGCTATCAATGTAAACAAGGCGCATCCGGCCTTCCACGTAACACCCGAGATCATGATCCCGCTCGTTGGCGAGGTCAAGGAGCTCAAGTATGTCAAGGATGTCGTTACCAAGACGGCGGACAAGCTGATTGCTGAGGCCGGCGTGGAGATGAATTATCTTGTCGGTACCATGATCGAGATCCCGCGCGCCGCACTGCTGGCCGATGAGATCGCAACAGAGGCTGAGTTCTTCAGCTTCGGCACCAACGACCTGACCCAGATGACCTTTGGCTTCAGCCGCGACGATGCGGGTGCGTTCCTGGATGCATACTATGACGCCAAGATCTATGAGTCCGATCCGTTTGCCAAGCTCGACCAGAAGGGTGTTGGCAAGCTGGTTAAGATGGGCGCCACCCTGGGCCGCGAGACCCGCCCGAACATCAAGCTGGGTATCTGCGGTGAGCACGGCGGTGATCCGAGCACGATTGAGTTCTGCCACAATGTGGGCCTAAACTACGTCTCCTGCTCCCCGTTCCGTGTGCCGATCGCCCGTCTGGCT
>USLQ01000061.1 GCA_900555545.1 uncultured Oscillospiraceae bacterium
GCAGATTCCGCACACCGCACATCGCTGTGGGCTCACCTCCGGACACATTCAAATCCTCCGGCAGCACAAATTTAATGCAACGAACCAAAATATCCCTGCATGTGGGCGCGCTGTGTGCCGGCAGTGTAAGGGTCTTCATCCCACGCGGATATTCCCCACCACTGGGATCTACCTCCGTCAAAATGACGGCCAGGGCAACCCGTTTGCCGGGGCCGACATTCCGGACTGTCACGCTCAGTTGAACAATGCGGCCCGGGGACTCCAGAAGCGTATTACCCAAATCCATCACCATGGAATCCTGGCACCCGCCAACTGTAACATCCACAGGAACCGGGCACGGCTCCGGGTTCACAACAACTCCACAGTCCACTGTGACAGAGGGCGCCGGGAATGTGACAACGTTCCCCTCCGTATCCGAATAAGTGATCGATTGATTGACAAGCTTGGTACCGGTAGTCTGCGCCGTGTGACGGATGACAAATTCCAGGGTAGCGCCTTCATTTCCGGTTACGCCGAGCTCAGGAATCCGCCACTGCAACGTATTAGCGTTCACCATCATTGCCGTCCCCTTTGTGGGGGGAACAACATTTGTAATGGTAAAATCTGCGTTAACAATCTCATCAATCACGATATTTGTTGCGCCTGGCTTGGAGATGTTTGCCGCCAGATCGGCAAATATCTGCTCTAAATCAGCGGCGTCAGGTGTCACGGCGACATGGGATGCGTCCGGATCTGACGCCCAGTCATTGAGTACGTTGACGTCAATGCCGTCGGCCCCAACCAGACCGATACAGTAGATCACAATCCCTGATGCGCGCGCCGCTGCCGCCACCGGAGCCGGAGGCGGTCCTGCAGTTGTCTTGCCATCGGTAAACATGACGATGACTTTTGCATTCGCAGATGCGGGATCAAACAGCTGCACAGCCTGTGTAAAGGCTGCAGCGTGATTGGTGGAACCGCCCGCTGTCAGGCTGTCTACAGCCGCTTTCAGATCCGATACCGATGTGATCAGTTGCGTATTTGCCGTGGCCGTATCCGCAAAACTGACGATACCGATCCTGCTCCCTGAGCCGATGTTGCCATCCTGGGTGCCATCCGTCGACTCGTCAATGATATCAATAAAAGTTTCGGCCCCAATCTTGAGATTGTCAAGCGGGGTTCCCGACATACTGCCGGACCGATCCAGAACCAGGACGATATCCGTCGGGTTGGATGAGATGTCCGGTGCAGCCGCAAGCGCCAATGTCACCCGCAGGCCGCCGGTGCAGTCTATGCGGTCCACGCTGATCTGTTTATTCGAATTGGTAATACCCATTATTTTCCTCCTACGTGTAGTAGTCTGGGGCTATACGCCCCTGCCATACTATGCAGAAAAAACGGGTGGTGACATCGCGGAGACAGATTTTATACAAGTTTTATAAAATATCTTGTTTGTAATTGTATTAAAATGTATTGACTTGTGTTTTTAAATGAAATAGAATAAAGAGGGGAAACTTATTGAATCATATCCACTGCTTTGTGAGCGCCGGAACGGAATGAGGTGATCAAGGAATGATCCTATCAGGAGGGTTTCACCACTAAATCCATCGGCAACAGACAATGCTGCCAGAACAATGATCGTTGATTGAATACCCGTATAAGCGCTTCCGGTACACCAGTGGAAGACGGTGCAGGCATTGCCCGTCTACAATGAGATAACCTATATCAATTTAATGTAAGAAGGGGATCGGTAATGAACAGCACATTGGGAGAGAAGCTCAAATCGCTTCGCACACTTGTCGGCCTTTCACAGGCGGAAATCGCCGACTTTTTGGGGATTGACCGTTCGGCATACTGCTGCTATGAGATCAACCGGGCCAAGCCGGATATCTACAACCTGGCGCGCCTGGCCAAGCTGTTCCATGTGAGCACAGACTATTTGCTCTTCCCGGAGACGGAGCTCCAGGATCAGGTAAAGCAGTACGAATCGGATATCGCCAATGCAGAACCGCCCACATCTATTTTTGACGAGACGTTCCTCACGCTCTCCGATCGGGAGCGCGCGATGATCGTTCAGTGGAGGATTGTTCCGGACCGCGACGCTGTCCTGGAGTTTGTCCACCAGCGGTGCACCGAATATATGAAGGGGGAAAATAATTTGTTCCCACCTCTGACCAAGACGAGAGCAAAGCACCGTTCTGCCCGCTCCAATCCGGAAAATCCCAGCCAGGATTCTTCCAACTAATGCTCAGAAATGAGAACAAAAAACGCGTACAGGAAAGGGGCCAGCCTTTCCTGTTTTTTTATGCATGGATACCTCCGGGGGCTCCATGCATCCAGTTTTGTTTTACCCCTTACATAATATACAATACAAAAAACAGGCAAACCGGTTACAACTCATTTGAAAATCATCATTTTGACCAATTTCTCCAGAACGATATTATCTGATATGTTTCTCCCCTCTCTCCTGTCAAAGTATAGTTTTCCCTCTGAAATTATCCCACGGTTGATTCAAAAACCAGACATCGGTGAGATCCCCTGTGCATATCGCACGAATTATATGTAAATTATATCAAAAAATATTATTTTACACTTACAATTATAGGTCATTTGTGGTATGATAAACGTGGATACTACCATGGATTCGGAGGCGAAGCACGATGGAGAAAAACATCATCACAATCAGTCGTGAATTCGGCAGCGGAGGCAGAACAATCGGCCGGCTTGTGGCGCAACGGCTGGGGTACGATTTCTATGACGGGGAACTCGTCAAAAAGGTGGCCGAAGAGACCGGATTTGACGAGAAATATATTGAACAGGAGGGCGAATATGCCCCGGTCAAGAGTTGGCTGGCGTATGCATTTTCCGTTCGAGGGGTGGATGCCGTGACAGGTGGGCTGTCCAACGATGACTACCTGTGGGCCACACAATACAAGGTGATTCGAGAGATTGCCAAAAAGGGCAATTGCGTGATTGTCGGCCGGTGCGCAGATTACATCCTGAAGGATCACGACAACTGCCTGAACGTCTATGTTCATGCTGACATGCGGGCCCGCGCCGAGCGGATTGTCAAAAAATACGGAGAAAAGCCAGCCAGCCCGCGCAAGCGTCTGGAGGAGAAGGACAAAAAACGCAAGCTGCACTACAAACGCTACACCGGGCAGGACTGGGGTGTCTCCCAGAACTATCACCTCTGCCTGGACAGCAGCGCGCTCGGCATCGGCCGGTGTGTGGATATGATTATTGAGGCGCACGAGGATCATCCGGATGAGATCGACTGGGAGGCCTGACCGTGGAGCAGTACGGCTGGCTGGACGCCTATCTGCTCTCCATGCCAGGGGCCACACGAGATTATAAAATCGAATGGCAGTGGATGCGATACCAAGTGGGCGGACATCTATTCGCAGCGTTGCTGCACCCGGGCGGTCAATATGACGCACGCTATGCGGGGAAGGATCTGCTCACACTGAAGTGCGACCCCTTGGAATCGGAATTCCTACGCAGCCAATATGCGGAGATTCTGCCGGGGTTTTATACCGACAAGCGCTGCTGGATCTCTGTAGATCTGGGTGGGGAATTACCGCATGATATGATTTGTAAGCTATGCGCATCTTCCTACCGCCTCGTGTTTGAAAAGCTGCCAAAAAGACTTCAGCGGGAAATTATGGAAACCGCCTGAGCGGCACGGGGAAACAATGCCCCGTGCCGCTCCTTTTATCTCTTTTATCTATTCGGCGGCAACCGGATCATACTCCGACAGCCAAATAAAGTAACCGTAGGCCCCGCCCTCCAATGCGCGGATCTGATCCGCCGTCATTGTGCCGTGTAAAAAGAGTCCCCCGTCTGTCGCCGTGACCGGTTCCCCATCCGACGGTATGATGGGGGCGTTGTACAGCACTGCCTCAAGCCACTGAGCCCCTCCGCTGTGATTGAGTCGTTCAGCCTCCGTTCGGTACAGTTCCAGATTTTTCACAGATAAAAGCGGCACACCACTGTCATACAGCGTGATCTTCACTACAAAAAGCGTCAAGGGATCATAGGCGTAGTCTTCCATCGCCCGACGCAGGCCGATGGTATAATTACATTCCCCATCCCGCGGCGATGCGTAGCAAGCATACTCCATACCATTGGCATAATCCTGATCTGTGATAATATGATGGCAGATATCCCCTTGAATCACCGTTGTTGTCTCCGTCTGTGCCACCTGTCCGCTCCCCTGTTCGGAGCTGCCATCAAGGGTGCTCCTTGCCGGTTCCGGCGCTCCGATGACGGAAAGCACTCCGATTCCCACAGCCAGGCATCCGGCGGCCGAACAGGCTGCAATCCGGCTCTGTCGTTTCTTCTTCCGATAATAGGCGTCCCGTCTCCGCAGGAGGGAAGCCACCATCTCCTCACTTGTCTTCATCAATATTCCCCCTTTGCATAAGCTTCAAACTGATATCCTCCGGTAATGCCGCACGCAGCGCCTGGCGCGCCCGATAGCAAAGGTTCTCCATCTGCCTGCGGCTGCGATGCAGGATGCGGCCCACTTCTTCCCGTGTGAAACCCTCAACATAGAGCAGATAGATGACATCCCTATACTGAGGGCTGAGTGAATACAGGGACTGATAGACCGTCTGCTCCCGCTCCCTGCTGAGGAATGCTTCCTCCGGGGACTGTGCCGGATCAATGTGCGTGACATTTAACGGATCCGTCCTTCTTTTGGCCTGTTTTTTCAAATAATCCAGCGCCTTATTCCGTGCGATAGCAAACAGCCAGGTCTCAAAAGCACTCTGCCCCCGGTAGTGCGGCCGTTTTACAATGAGCGTGAAAAAGACATCCTCACACAGATCCTCTGATGCCGGAAAATCATGGACATAGGTGTTGATAAACAGAATCAGCCGGTCCTTATACAGCCGCACGATCTCCGTCAACCCCTCATCATCCCCCGCCAGATAGCGTTGGTAGCTCTCGCCCCCCGCATCCATATGTCATCCTCCCTCCGACGAACCGGTTCTATCTATTAGACGATCTCAAACTGCAAATCTCTCACCAAAAGGATTAAATTTCTCTTTTCCAACATCAAAAGGGACCGAATTACATCGGCCCCTTTTGTTTGATTTAACTTTCTCCATCGGTCGCTTTACCGCCTCTTTTCGTTCATAAATACTCGGAACAGCGGCAGGCATTTGGAGAAAAAGCCCATGTACGCCTTACAGTGGTCGCTGTCCTCCCGGTTGCGCTTGCAGCCCTGTGCCCGGCACATCCCGGAAAACTTACAGCTGCGGCACTTTTCCGGAACGCGAAAGCTCTCCCGAATAAATGCGGCCGCCCTGTCGGAATTCGCCATATCCGCCAAGCTGTCCGTATTGATATTGCCGAGGCGCCACTCATCCAGGCAGTAAAAATCGCAGGGATAAATGGTGCCGTCCCCCTCAGCGACAAACTGGTGGGAACAGTGGCCACACACGCCGCACTGCTCCGCCGGATCGCCCAAGTAGAGATGCACCCAGTTGTCAAACTGGCGGATGCTCACGTAGTTGCCGCGCACATAGTCCTTGACATAGGCGTTGAAGAGATTGACAAGAAAAAATTCATATTCATGGTCCGTCATATAAAGATTGCTCGTGGAATCATCGCCAAACGGGCGCAGGCACGGGATAAACTGAAGATATCGGAAGCCCTGTTTTTTGAAAAAGTCATAGATCCGGTTGATATTGCGCGCCGTGTACCCGGTGACTACCGTCAGGATATTAAAATCCACCTGATGGGCCTCCAGCGTGCGGGCAGCCGCAAGGATGCGCTCAAAGCTATTTTCGCCATCCGGCCCCACGCGAAATTTGTTCCCCGCCCGGTCGCCGTCCAGACTCAGGCCGATGAGGAAATGATTCTGGCGAAAGAACTCCGCCCACGCGTCATCCACCAACATGCCGTTGGTTTGCAGGCTGAAAAATACTGGACTTTTGCTGGTATTTTTCAGCCGGACATATTCTACGAAATCGCGAAAATATTCCTTCCCTGCAATCAGGGGTTCGCCGCCCTGAAAGGCGAAAGCGACCTGCTCTCCGCCCGCAAATGCCAGCGCCTGATCGATCAGGCGGTGCGCCGTCTGCTGCGTCATGCATCCGGTGTTGGGCACATCGCGGTGCTCGGCCACATCGTGGTAAAAGCAGTATTTACACCTCAGGTTGCACATCCCGGAGGCTGGTTTAATCATGATAGACAGCGGGGGCACTCGATCACCTCTCCAATAATTACTCGGCAATCCCGCGGCGGTTTGCCTTGAATTCCTGCATCACTTCGTCGATGCGGTTATCCATCTGCTCCGCAATGGTCGGATAGACGTTGGTACGGTTATAGCTCTCGCTTGTATCATCCGTGAGAATGTGCAGCCAGTCCTTCCGCTTCTTGTCAAAAAACGCCGGGTTGTCGTTCTGCATGCTCCTGAAATACTTGAATGTGACATAGTCATTATTCTTCAAGATTTCATAATCATAGTCCGCATACGCCTCACTGGACAGCAGCTCGGCGGTGGGGACGGAGTACTGGATTGCCTTGATCTTTTCGCGTTTCATGTGCAGGATGGGATGGTCGATCGTGTGGATCGGCTCCCCTGTCTCAAAAATCGGCAGCATGGAGACACCGTCGATCTGACGGTCCTGCGGGAGGTAGTGCGCCTGACCGCCGTTACCGGTGATTCCACACAGATCAATGATGGTCGGGAACAGGTCTACCAGTGTAGCGGG
>USLQ01000062.1 GCA_900555545.1 uncultured Oscillospiraceae bacterium
TGGCAAGCAATTCCCTGCTGGAGGCGCTCGTCTTTTCCCGCCGCGCGGCGGAGGATATTAAAAAGTGTATGGACGCAGGATTTTCCACTGTTACGCCGGGGCCGGAGACCTCCTTTGATACTGCCGGTGCGCCATTGCCCAGCGGCCTGCGCACAGAGATCCGTAAAATCATGCAGGAGGCGTATTTTGTCATCCCGAACCCGCGTAAGCTCCACCAGGGCAAGCAACGGATTGAACAGATCCTGACCCGGCTGCAAACGGGTGGCTTCGCGGTGACGCGCGCCTACTGTGAATGCCTGAGCCTTGCCACTGTGGCGGCCATTATATTGAGAGAGGTTGATAAAGCATGAATTTACCGCAGTTTTACGTAGACGATCTGATCCGCACCGCATTGAAAGAGGATATCAACTACCTGGACGTGTCGACCGACTATGTCATCGATCCCGACGCAGCGGGGACAGCAAAGTTCGTCTCCAAGGCGGATGGGGTGCTGTGCGGCATCGACGCGGCCATGCGCGTGTTCCAGCTGCTGGATCCGTCCTTTTCGGCAGAGATGTTCAAGCGCGACGGCGATTCACTGAAAAAGGGCGATGAGATCGCAATCCTGCACGGCAAAACCGCCATGCTGCTCAAAGGAGAGCGCACGGCGCTGAACCTGGTACAGCACATGAGCGGCATCGCCACTGCAACCCATCTGGCATGTGAGGCCGTGAAGGGAACACGCGCCCAGGTGACAGATACCCGCAAGACGCTGCCCGGCATGCGCGCGTTACAAAAGTATGCCGTGGTGTGCGGCGGCGGCAAGAACCATCGCTTTAACCTGTCGGACGGAGCGATGCTCAAGGATAACCACATTGACGCCTGCGGCTCCATCACTGCAGCAGTAGAAAAGGTGCGCAGTAAACTTGGCCACATGGTCAAGGTGGAGGTTGAGACGCGCAACCTAGACGAGGTGCGCGAGGCGCTCGCCGTCAAAGCCGAGATCATCATGCTCGACAATATGAGCTGTGAGGAGATGGCAAAGGCCGTCGCCCTCACAGACGGGCGTGCCCTGCTGGAGGCCTCCGGCAACGTGACACTGGATAACATCCGCACCGTGGCGGAGACGGGGGTGGACATCATCTCACTCGGCGCGTTGACGCACTCGGTGCACGCATTTGATATCTCCATGCGCATCCAGAAGTAAGCTGCCGCTGCAGGTAGAGCCGGGCGCCGCAAGAGGGGGTTATTGTTTATTTCTTTGTTTTCCCAAAGAAAAGGCACGCGGAGGCTTCCCCCCGCGACCCTCGATAAAAGGCACTTCAGCGGCGGGAAGCCTATAGACACGCCCAAGGCCGTTCGGCAACCCTTTCCGAACTCGACGGCTCATGCCGTCTCAAACATGCGGAAAGGGTTGTTTTGCTCCGCAAAATCCCCTCACGTACCCGCAGAAAGTTTGTATAAAAGCCGCCTCGGCCTATTTCTACTTTCTATAATTCAACAACTTTTTGCGAAAAAGGAGGAGCAACGGAATGAGCGCGCCATGCCGCTGCGGAGTAGGAGGGAGGAAAATCACAGTGAAAAATCAACAGATTGACCACGGCAGAGCCTTCGACTGGGGACGCACCTCCCCGGAATACGCGCAGTACCGCGACATCTACCCACCGGAATTCTACCGCCGCCTGACGGAGAACGGCCTCTGTATAGCGGAGCAAAAGGTCCTCGACGTTGGCACGGGGACCGGCGTCCTGCCGCGGAATCTCTATCCCTACGGCGCATCATTCATTGGAATTGACAGCTCACAAAACCAAATTGACCAGGCGGTGTCGCTCTCCCGCACGGCGGGGATGGCGATCGAGTACCACTGCGTGCCCGCCGAACAAATTGATTTCCCGCCGGGCACATTTGACGTAGTCACCGCCTGCCAGTGCATGGTCTATTTTGACCATGCCGTGCTCGCGCCAATGCTCGCCCGAGGACTGCGGGACGGCAGCCATCTCGTCTTTCTCTACATGGCATGGCTCCCAGACGAGGACCCCATCGCGGGGCAGAGTGAGGCCTTGATTTTAAAACACAATCCCGCCTGGACCGGCTGCGGTGAGACTCGCCACCCCATCACAGTCCCCGCTCCCTATCTGGACTTTTTCACCGTGGAGCACGAGGAAGTCTTTGACCTGTCCGTCCCCTTCACACGGGAGAGCTGGAACGGGCGCGTCAAAACCTGCCGCGGCATCGGCGCCGCGCTGTCCGGACCGGAGATTGAGCGGTTCGACGCAGAACACCGCAAATTGCTGCGGGAGATCGCCCCCGAACAGTTTAATATTCTGCACTACGCGGCCATTACTGTGCTACGCAAAAAGCGAGGCATCCTTTCAGCTCAAAATCATGATAAATCCCCCTGTTTCCGTGAACAATAACACGGAATGGGGGGATTTTTTATGTGGAAAAAGAAGGCGGTTCTGCTGTGGCGGATACGGGCAATCGCCCTGTGCATCCTCCTGTGCACGATCCTGTTCCCCCTGACGGTGGAGGTTCCCTCCGTATGGCTCGCCTTGACGCTGCTCACCGGATCGACAGCCATGGTGTGTGCCTATATCCGCCACTATCTGCACGCCTTTTCCATCCAGTTCCGTCCCAATTTCGTTGAAATCCATACCGGCGTCTTTATCCACCGGAGCATCCTGGTGCCGGCGGAGGATCTGATCTTTACAGAGATCCGGTCCACACCCGTCGAACGCAAGCTCGGCCTGTGCCGGGTGCGGATTTACGGGCGTGGTAAAACAATTCGAGTCCCCTGCCTGCCCCGCACACAGGCGGAAAAATTCCAGCGCCCGCCGGAGGTGATCGCATGAAGCTGCGTCCCCACTATTCGGACACTGTGATTCACTTTTTCCGATACGGCTACCTGCTGCTGATCCCACTGGTGCAGCTGCTGATGCCTGGCACCGGGCGGTGGAACCGCGCCGTTTTTCTCCAGCTCCTGACCGCGTGCGGGATGCTGCTGTTTTTTGACCTGCGGCGGAGGAAAACGCGGCTTTGTCTGTCCGGCTGTGTCCTGACACTCCGGCGTGGAATTCTTTTCGATTCAAGGCTCCAAATAGACTTGCAGCAGACAGTCCTGCACCTAAAGGCGGGGCCGCTCCTACGGTTGCTTGGCGCTGTCCGCCTGATCCCGGAGCCGGACACCGTCAAACAAAAAAAGCCCTCCTTCTCATGTTACTTGCGGCTGGAAGATGCGCGTGCGCTGGCATCCTCGCTCGGATTTTCTCCGGACTCGCTTGCGCTCACCGCCCGGTACGGATTTCGTCAAGCGCTCATTTGCGCTGTGTTTTCCTCCAACTCCCGGATCGGTTTCCTGGCGCTCGCCCCGCTCTTCCAGGGGATCGGGCGGCTGTTCGCCATCGACCCGGCCACTCCGCTGCAGGGTGTGGTCTCCCGCTTGGAGCACTTCCTGGCCGGTTTTATCCCACCGCTTTTCACCGGAATCGCCGCCCTGTTGATCGCCGGGTATGTACTAAGCATCCTGTATCTGACGGAGCGCAACTGCCGTTTCCATCTATACACAGCACCCGGCCGGTTTGCCGTATCGCACGGTGTGATAACCCGATGGACGACCCTGCTGCCGGAAAAGGCAGTCCCGGCCATCACCACACGCGCCACCACATTGATGCGCGCCTGCTCCCTGGTACAGGCTATCGCCGTCACACCGAACCCCGCCCTGTCCGGCGGACGGAACACCTTCCTGATCCCTGCGGATGCGCGCCGGGAGACGGAATCCCACCTCTTTCCGGCGGAATCCGATGCTGTACAAATCCCAAAGTCGACGGTATGGCGCGTCTATCTCCCGGTGATCGCATTTGCCGGTGCGGGGTGCGCAGTTGGATTTTTAGGCGGGGAGTTGCTCCCGGAACTGCGTTCCGCTCTCGCCGGGATCACCATCCTGTTTGCGCTGGCCGCGGTCACCGCCTTGATCCCCTGCTCCTTGCGGGAACGCCGCGCTTTTCTCTCCCCACAGGGGCCGCAGGCCTGCAACACACAAGGGCTTTCCCTCCTGCGCACGCGCCTGACCCATCCACCGGCGGCAATCATTGTGTCGCAATCCCCAGGCCAGCTGCGGGAGGCCCTCTGCACCGTTGCCCTGCGGCCGCACAGTGGCGTCCCTTTCCGGCTATCCATCGCACACGTGCCGCTCCGCGCTGTACAAAAAACTTTTTCTCCTCCGGTTGAAGTGTTCCGCCGCCCGCGCTATAATAGGGCTGTAGTCCGGCATTCACGTATAAAAAGTGGACAACAGAGGAGTTAAAGCTATGAAGAAAAAAATTGTGATCCCGGTCTGTGTGATCACTGCCGCCGCGCTGCTTGCGGGAGCCGGGATTGGCCTCTATTTTGGCGTATATGCGCGGGATTTTAAAGTGACGTCGGGCGATATCTTCCCCGACGTCTATCCCGGCGATTTTTATGAGGGGATCCCCTTTTCGGATTATCTTTCCGATGTTGAGGCTCCCTCGGATGCGCTCGACATCCGTACATACGGCGCCGTTCCGGATGACCCGGGGGTGAATAACAGCGATGCTATCGACCAGGCCATTGCGGACTGTGCTGCGGCGGGAGGCGGAACCGTATACGTAGGCGGCGGAGCCTATACGGTCGGGAGCGTCGAATTAAAGAGCAATGTCACGCTGTTCATCGATTCCGACGCCTCTCTGATTGCCTCACACAACAGCGAAGACTTTGATAAGGGCTGCCTGCTGCTGTGTGAAAATGCGGAAAACATTCGTCTGACCGGGGGCGGAAAGATCTGCGGCGAGGGGAACTACTACTCCCTCGCGCCCAAGGAGCAGCCCCGCCTTTCCCCGTTTGAGGACACGCTTGGCGTGTGGGAGATGCGTCAGGAGTACCGGTACCGCATCCGTTTTGCCCATGAGAGCAAGTACGGCAATCTGGTTCGATTTGTGGGCTGCTCCGGCGTCACGATCGACAATTTTATGCTGGAGAATTCCGCCGCGTGGACGCTGGAACTCAACGGCTGCAGCGGCGTCCAGATCCGGGATTTCATTGTCAATAACAACCGCCATGTGGCCAATACGGACGGGATTGATGTGGCTGGATCGTCAAATGTGTTGATTGAGCACTGCTTCCTCTCCACCGGCGACGATGGGATTGTACTCAAGCACAGCGAAGAGCTCGGCGGGAACATGGAAGTCATGGAGAATGTCACGGTGCGGGACTGCAAAATCACCTCCTGCACCAACGCCTTCAAAATCGGAACGGAGACGAGTATGGACATCCGTCACGTATTAGTGGAGGGCTGCGAATTTTTCCTGACGGATATCTATCCGGGGGGCGTGTCGGGGATCTCCATCGAGTCGGCCGATGGGGCCGTGGTTCAAGATGTCACCATACGCGATATTCAGATGGAGGGCGAGCTCTGCCCGCTCTTTGTCAGCCTGAACAACCGCAACCGGGACGGCGGAAAAGACAACACGGGAGCCATCAGCGGGATCACTGTGGAAAATGTACAGGCCAGCGGCATTGAACTGCCGGTCATTCTCACCGGCACCAAAAGATTGAACATCGGTGATGTGACGATCCGCAACTTCAACTGTACCTACGCTCCGGGGGAGGATTACTATGACTACCGCCTATTCGTTCCCGCCTACGAGACAAGTTATCCCGAGTGTAATCGGATGCGCAATCTGAATGCCTACGCCCTGTGGGCTCGGAATGTCGTCACGCTCACACTGGAGAACTTTTCGGTCACCCCGCGCGCGGACACTCGCCGTGAAGAGCAGATTCTCAAAAACATAACACATTTTCAGAGTGGGGATGATTGAATTCCCTCTATGAGCTTTCCCCGAGCGGACCGTCTAATGGCGGTCCGTTTTTTATACCCATGGCAAAGCAATATGATTTTTAAGAAGATATAAAATACACATATATCCTTTTAAAAAAGATATTATAGCTTTTTCCATTGTACCAGAATTCACATCGCGCTATAATTATCCACAAAGAATACCATTTAATCATTGAATTAACATTCAATATGCACAAAATCTGATTTGGAGGAAAAAATATGGAACAGACTTGGGATGGCGTTCGCCTGCCGCGCGCCTCATGCCCGGAAGAGGCCGGAGTCTCAACCGCCGAGCTGACAGCCTTTGTCCGTGACCTGGATGAAAGTCACATTGCCAATCACTCCTTTATGGTCCTACGCCACGGTATGGTCGCTGCGGAGGCCTTCGTACCCCCATTTGCCCCCGAGATCCCCCATGCGCTCTACTCCTTTAGCAAGAGTGTCTCCGCCACTGCGGTGGGATTTGCGATCGATGAAGGGCTGATCTCCCTGGATACACTGGTTAAAGACGTGTTCCCAGAGTACAAACAAAAGCATTCCGATGAAAATTATCAAAAGCTGACCGTCCGCCACCTGATGACGATGACGAGTGGACGCGAGCCCAATCTGATCGCCGATAAGGCAAAAATCGACTGGATCCAGGACTTTATCGACGCACCGGTTCGGAGCATGCCTGGGGAGCAGTTCCGCTACACAAACGAAAATATCTATATGCTCTGCGCCATCGTCAGCCGTGTATCCGGCATGAGCGTGGTCGATTATCTGATGCCGCGCCTTTTTGAGCCGCTGCACATTGACCGCCCGTTCTGGGAGACGGACCAAAAGGGCATTGAGGCCGGCGGCTGGGGCC
>USLQ01000063.1 GCA_900555545.1 uncultured Oscillospiraceae bacterium
GTTGAGTATGTTGACAAAGGACAGCGCAAAGAGGATGCGCGCAGTCGTGAGTTCAGCAGAGAACCCATAGTGAGGCATGGTGTTCAGCTCCTTTCCGGGAAAGTATTCCCGAATAAGTCAAGGCACGAAAGGGGAAAACTGGTGCAAAAATTTGTAAAACTGATGTGTTTTTCTGCATAAGTGACTCTATTTGCGGATATGAGTAAAAATTTTGATAGAGGCACTGGGGATATTGCGATCGACAGGCAAGGATTTTTATATGGACGTGAAGATTTCCGCGACCCGAAGTGAGTACCTCAGAAATGCGGGACGGTTTGGACAATAAAAAAGCTGGGCTTCCGAAGAGGGAAGTCCAACTTTTTTGATATTTCTACAAATTTTTAGTGGAGGAGATCAGGGATGCTGCAATAGGGTGACTGCGGTAAAACAGTGGTGTTCCCCGTCGTAGGAAAAGCTCACTTCGCCGTTATATCGCTGCGCAGCGCGCCGGATAATTTTGGTGCCGTAGCCGTGAGCGTTACCATCTGCTTTGGTTGTTTGCAGCTCCTCCCCGCTGGTTACGGCCATTTCCGGGGCGCTATTCTCCACCTTGATTACCAGATAGCGGACGTTGCGCTCGGCAATTTGCAGCCGGAGCCAACGCTCCTTCCCGCACTTTTCAGCCGCCTCGCAGGCATTCTCAAGTAGATTGTCCAAAATGGCGGTCAGGTCATTATCTGCAATAAAGGTAAAGTCTGCATTCCGGATGGAAATTTCGGTTTTGATCCCTGACTTTTCACACCGCTCGCAGTAACGGGAGACAATGTTGTTGACCAGAGCGTTCCCGCTGTACTGGTGCAGCTGATGCAGCTGGTCCAGCTGGGTGATGGAGGAGATGTACTGTATAATTGCCTTGTCCTCCGAGCTCTCGGCCAGTGCGGCAATGGCAGACAGATTGCGGCGGATATCGTGGATCAGAATGGCAGCGCGCTCCTGCTGTTCACGTGCTTCACGCAGGATATCGTGATCGATGCTGTTTTTTCGCACCTGGGACTGGAGCACCTGTGCGGCCGTCAGCTGGGCAGAGTTGTGCCACTCGCCAAACAGCAGGAATACAAGAGTCAGGAACAGAATCAGCGCTGTACAGGCGAAGAACAGCTGTACATTTTTGCCATAGCCCGGTTGCTGGGGGAGCCCCATCCATGCGCACAGGAGTGCCAAAATGGACAGCGGAATGAAGGCTGTGACCGGGAAAAGATGCCCGTGCGGGGTGTCCAGGTGTTCATAGCGGTTTGTCAGATCGCACAGCAGAACAGTCAGCACTGTATAAATGGCGCCGCTGCCCGCAAATGCGATCAGATTGCCTATCGTCGCCCCGTCAAAGGAACATCCGGCCGCTGAGAAAACAATCCCCGCGATGGCGGCCGGCATGGCTGCGAGCAGTGAGGCGTAGAATATGGTCTGCCGCCAATTGATCTGGTAGCACAGGAGTAACTGGATGATCTGTACCGGCAGTGCAGCGGCGTACCCGATCGGGAGTGCGAATATGTATGCGGCATAGACGATGAGAATACCCGCCCAAAGGACAAACCGGCCAAGGGGTTTGCGCCGTTGCTGAAAGGTGTGCTCCATAAAGTGCCAGGATGAAACCTGGTTGAGCAGAGCCCCCAGCATCAAAAGTAAAGCCTGAATCATAGTGTGTTCCCCATATACTCCATAAAGGAGGCTCGGAAGGCCGCGTATTTTCGCTGGGACATGGGCAGCTCTTCCTGCTGTGAATCACCGAACTGGACGGTTACGCCGCCCCGGTTAAAGTTTGTGACATATCGCAGGTTGATTAGGTAACTGTGATGGGAATAGGCGAAATTCTGCGGTTCATGGATGCGCTGTACCCATTCGCGCAGAGGCTCTGCACAACGGTATTCCCCCCGGATAGTACGGATCGTTGTCTTGCGCCCTGCAATAGCCAGGTAGACAATCTCGCGTGTCGGGCTGCGAAGGGTCTGCCCGCCGCTCTCAATCACGACCTCGCGGTGGATATTCTGATGCTCGCGCAGGGCCAGTGTTACACTGTGGTAAAAGCGCTCCTTGTCGATCGGTTTGGACAGGTATCGGTACACATGCAAGTCCATCGCATCGTCCAGATAGCGCTCATATGCTGTGACGATCAGTATCAGTGCGTCCGGATTTTTTTCCTTAACCCGGGCGGCCAATGTCAGCCCGTCGATTCCGGGCATCTCAATATCGATAAAAGCCAGATCACAGAGCGTCTCGGCTCGAACCGCCGCCTCCGAATCGTTGAATACGCAAATCCTGAATTGAATCCCGCGTGCCTTTGCATATGTATCCAGCAGGGTGGTGATCTGACCAGAGATCGCCTGATCGTCATCGCAGATTAAGACCGAAATCATCTGATCCCTCCTCTCTGGTATCATTTTATCAGATTATCTGCTCAAAGTCATGTTTTTTATGGTTGAATACGCCAAAAACTTTGATTTGAATGGGTGGATTATCTTTTTTGACATTTTTTCAGGCGTTTTTGTCATTCCGCTTCCCAAACGCAGGGCGGCGTGATAGAATGAATGCGGGAAGAGAGAGGAGGGGACACGATGAAAAAGGGGAAAAGGAACTATCTGATAACGGTTGGAGGCAGCCTGATCTTTTTGAATCTGACAGCCGCGATGGTCAGTTGGACCATTAATCAATACAGCTTTTTTGATAAGAATGAGGAGGAGATTTCCCTCTCCTACATCACTGCCTCAGAAGAAACACCTGCGGTTCGGGCGCTCTCCGAACAGATAGGGATTGAGCTGGACCCAGCGCTGGAACAGCATGCTGCGTTGTTTGCCCGTCAGGATCGCCTGGTGGTGTGCCCGGATACACTTGTCTTTACCCAGGCAAAGGAGGGATGGTTCCGCGGCTCCGTGGATCGTCATCAATCGGATTTGTCCGGACGTACTCTGCCGGAAGATCCGGTGTATCTCTACACGGGCACATATGCCGATGACAGTTATATTGTTCACGTGGCTCTGTTGGATGACCAGGGACTGGCTCCTGTGGCAGATCGGGGTCTGGAATACGAGCTGATTGTACAGCTTCAGCCGGTATCCGGACTTTTTCCAATGGGCGGGCATGAACTGGTGATCCGTTCGGCGCCCACCACCACAGGCCGGCTTTTCCTGCCTATATCAAAGCTGTCTATCTATTTGCGATCATCCAAGGGACTATGGGTGGAGCGAAAACGGGAAAAATCTAATCTTGCCTTTGGGTCTGCACTCCCCGCCCTGGTCACTTCGACTGCATCCGGGCACCGGTTGGCCAAGACAGATCGGATCCAATACTGGTGCAGTCCGATATATTTTGACGAGAATGCCAGCCATTACAGAATCCAGCCGGAGCTTTATCTGGATGGGGAGCTCTGGGCCAGCCTGAGCTTCTGGTATCCGGATGACCTTTATCGTTGACGCAGGGGAGGCGGATGAGATGACAAGAAATAAGCGCAGCGTGCTGATCGCCCTCAGTATATTGATACCAGCAGCGCTGGCTGCCACCACAGCCGGTGGGTATCTCCACCAACGCGCCTTTTTCCATGAGACGGAACTCATTGCCGGCGGGGAGCGGGACAGTGCGGTACAGGAACTCTCCCGGCAACTGGGGATCGAGTTGGATCCTGCGATCGAACAGCATGCCTGGCTGATAGAGAACCGCGGCAGGCTTGTGATTTATCAAAACTTTATTGAGGCACAACTGGCGAATGAGATGCAGGTCATTCAGCCAAAGACAGAGCGTGTTGATGATTTGGTGAACGTCTACACGGGGCACTGGGAGCAGAAGGGGCATGCGGTCAACATCGTGCTGGTCGGATCGGGTCCTCGGGAGTACGGGGGACTGATGGCCGATGGGATGGATATGATCTTACAGGTGCGCGCAGGCAACCTTTTTTCTCCGCTGAGATATGTGGATGCGTCCATTGAGCAGGAAGCCTTTTGGAGTGTGCTGGAAGAGGACTCGGCCTGTCTGCTCTATTCATCAAAGGGGAACTGCTGGTCTGTTGGGCGGGCGGATCTTACCGCCACACTGGGCAAATGTCATTGTCCCCAGTCGTTTATCGGGAGTGGTGTGTCATGTGATCCGGTGGATTTGGTTCAGCTGTGCGGCAGGGCTGTCGCGGGGATGCAGGAGATGGCAGGAGAACACCAGAAGATACAGATCGATATCCGGACCGGGCAATGGTATGACCCCACTTCCGAGGGATGGCAGGTTGAGATTGGGGATCTGGACGTGCGTGAACTGCTGGGCAGATAGGGGGGATTACTGTGAAGCGAATATCAAAGCAGATTTTGGCAGCTGCCATCTGCACTGTGATGCTGACCGGTACGGGAGGGATCCTGGCCTGGGCGGGGCGGCAGTTTGAGTTTTTCGAGGATCGGGACGGGCTTTCCATTGCCTATAGGAACGCTTCAGAGGGGGAGCCGTGGGTAACGGCCCTATCCGAGGAGATTGGCATCCGCCTCGATCCCGCGCTCGGTAAGCATGCGGAGCTGCTCTCCGAACGCGACCGGTTGGTCGTGTGCCCGAATACGCTTCAGTTCACGCCGGTGGAGGGCGGATGGTTCCGGGGCTCCATAGACCGCTCACGCTATATTTTTTCTGAACAGTCGTTACCGGCGGATCCGCTGTATGTATATACGGGAGGATTCACGGCAGACGGCTATGACGTTCGTATGGCGCTGATCGGGATGGACACCTGTCAGGTTGCAGGAGTTGATGTTCCTGCCTTTGAGGTGGCAATAGAGATCCGGCCGGAATCCGGAAAGATGCTATCAAACACCGGAGAAATCATGGTGGGTATGGCGGGATACAGCAATTTTCACTGGCGGGGGACCAATCCAAACTATCCTGGTGAGGAGGGGGCGTATCAGGCGGCCTATCTGTATGCGTCGGACACGGGCATCTGGTTTGAAAAATTGGAGAATTACTACAATTTGATCTCGGCAGGTTCCGTCCCATCCATCATGTTGGGGACCCCATCCGGCGGGCGTCTATCTCAGGTCAATTTGTTCCAGATTTGGGGAACTGGAAATCTTGCGCTCCTCACCTCTGACACCATCCGCGCACAGTTTGATCTCTATCGGGATGAGCAGTTGTGGGCCAGCCTGAGCTTCTGGTATCCGGATGGGCTCTATCAACAATAGAACGGGGAGGGAATGAAATGAAAAAGGGGGTAAAATGCACCCTAATTGCGCTTGGCGTACTGATCCCCGCGGCTGTACTCGCCGCAGCCGGAATCTGGTATGTACAGCAACGCGGCTTTTTTCAAGATGCGGAGATTGTCACGGGCGGGGAGCGGGACAGTACGGTGCGGGAACTCTCCGAACAGCTGGGGGTCGAGTTGGATCCGGCACTGGAACAGCACGCCTACCTGCTCGAAAACCGTGACAGGCTCGCCATTCACAGCGGAGCCGTCACATTGGCTCAGTCAAACAGCGGTTCTCAGGAGGGGAGCCATCTGGTCCTGCTGCCGGAGGATGTGGGTACCACCGGTACGGCTGATCCGATTGACGTCTACACGGGCATATTCGAGGGGGAGGACTTAACGGCAACCGTGGTGTTTATAGACAGCGGCCGGCAGGAATATGATGGGATCCAGGCCCGGGGAATGGAGGTGATCCTCCAGATGCGGCCCCAGTCGGGAAAATTTAAGCACACACGCCGGGGAATGCACGCGGAGATTCCGACCAACGGCTTTTGGAGCGAGTTGGAGGACGGTGCAACTTTTTGCCTCTATTCCACATCCGGCGGGCGCTGGGCCGTAAAACCGGCCCAAAGATCTGTGTACAGTGATGACTTGTGCTTGGATCGCTTTCCGGCCGCATTTCGCCGATGCGATGGGAATGCCCCAATTGATCTGGTGCAGCTGTGCGGCCGGATGAATTTTGCCCTACAGGGGGATCTGAAAGGGTGGTATGTCCCGTTTTCGTTTATTCTGGGTCGGTTGACGCTTTTTTCCAGTGATCACGAAATCTGGGAGATAGAGGCCCGCATCCCGACAGATAGTCCATAATGGAAAATGTCGGATTTCATCGGGAAAACGCACAATTTTTGCACTTTAAAGCAGTGAAATAGTGCTAAAGATTTTTTTACCCCTTTAAAGCGGTGAAAAGATATGGTATATTAGGTACAACCTTTAATCAGCCACCGTGGAGGGAGATTATGACAAAACGTATCAGCCGTATCTGGATTCCGATTTTCAGCGCCGCCGTCCTGCTGGCGTTCATCGTCGTGCTGGTGATCCCGGCCAGCCGCCGGGGCTTTGCGGATGTCTCAAACGCGCATCCGTACATCATGGGATTTTTAAAGTTTGCCCTGCTGGCCACGGTGGGGGAGCTGCTCTCCACCAGCCTGCGCGCAAAGCACTGGACATCCCCCGTCAAGGTGCCCGCCCGCCTGCTGATCTGGGGGTTAATCGGCGTGTGGATCACCTATATGATGAAGATCTTTCCCAGCGGCGTCTCCGCGTTGATGGCTTCTGGGTTGCTGCCGGGCGGGGATTCCACTTTCCTGCATGCACTGTTTACAAGTATGACAATGAATCTGACCTTTGGCCCCACCTTTATGGCGGTACACAAGTGCACAGATAAGTGGCTGGAGCTCCGGGCGGCCAATCATGGCAGGGCCGGCGGC
>USLQ01000064.1 GCA_900555545.1 uncultured Oscillospiraceae bacterium
TTACCAGGCCGGCCGGCGCGGCGGATTCATATGAGCAGCACCCGGTCCTCGGTTGGTTCCACCCCATCCAGTACTACTATTTGGGCGAGCTGACGCGTCAGGTCGGTGTACCGGTGGAGGCGGATCATAAACTCGTGTGGATACCGGTTCAGGAGGCGGAAGGGCTGCTTGTTCCCCAGTGCCAGCGATGGGCGGTCTCCAACGCGGCCGGTTTAAAAACAGCGAAAGGCGGGGATGCCCCCTGGTCAAAAAAATAATTTCTACGGCGATCGTCCTGCTGACGATGGTGCTGATCTTCCTGTTCTCGGCTCAGCCGGGGGATCGTTCGGATGAGACGAGCCTATCGATCGGCGGCGTGATCGGGCAGATTTTTATCTCCAACTTTGAACAGTGGACTCCGGAGGAACAGTTTGCGTTTGCGGAACAGATCAATCACCCCGTGCGCAAGTTGGCTCATGCGACGGAGTACGCGGTGCTGGGAGGCCTGATGGCAGCCATGTTTGGCGCGTATGGACTGCGTGGCTGGCGGCGCTTTGGGGCCGCGTGGGGGTGTACCACACTGTATGCGTGTACAGATGAATTCCATCAGCTGTTTGTCCCCGGTAGGAGTGGGCAGCTGTTCTGATCGACAGTTCCGGCGCGCTGGCAGGGGTGTTCCTCTGCCTGATGGCTGTGGGCGTGTGGATCCGGCTGAAAAGAAGAAAAGCGTGAAAGGATCAATACTGCGCAAAGGGCCTACGGATAGGATGTGGGCGCGAGTCCGTAGAAAATGGAAGAATCCTTGTCAATGAGCTTGCCCCCGGCCGGTCGGCCGGGGGCAAGCTCGATTCGTTCTTTAAATGAGTCCGGGAGTCCGCTCGTTATTGAGAATGTGCCGGGCATAGCAGGCGCACGATTGCTTATAATAAGGATAGACATACAGGATGGGTAGAATCAGAATGCAGCTGAGGAACCAGGGGAGAAAACTCAGCTTCATCTTTGCTGTGTTCCCGCGCATCATGCAGGCGTCCATGATGCGTGCGCTCTCCCGGAGCGCATCGCGTGCTTTCGTTTCATCACTCCGGGCAAGCAGGTACGGCGCCAGAAAAAAACGCTGTAAAAACAGGGTGGTAAACACCACGCCCGTCCCCCAGAGGGCGGCGGCGGTGGCGATGAGTACGGATAGTGTAAAAAAGGTTGTTCCGCTCCAGTACAAGTACAGCGCCGCCAGCGTGCAGATTACGGCGGGCAGCAGGAATAGCAGGGCCGCACCAAGGCGGATCAGCCAACGCAGCAGATGCAGCGCGATAGCGCGCCCCATACGGCGGTACCAGGCAAAGGCATACGTAAAGGGCTCGTATTCCCGGGCGCTGCGCTGCCAGAACCAGGCCTCCCGCCCGAGTGCGAGCGGGGGGAGAACCAGCAGGGAGAGCGCCGCCAGCAGGAACAGCAGCGCTGCGGCCGCATACCGCCAGCCCGGTGTGGCGAAAATGGGGATCCAGGCCCCCAGCCGGGCGGAGGAAGCTGTGAACAGACCGCCTGCTTTGAGCAGTAGGGAAAAAAGCGCCGGGATGATCAGCAGGAGGACCGCCTTGCCGCTGTTTCCGATCAGCAGCCCCTTTGCCCGTATTTTCAAATGTGCGCGTGTGTGGGACATCAAAAAACACCTCCGCCATTATAATGGACCGGTTTTGAGGTGTTCAAACACAAAAAGTCAGGCTGTGACCATAAAAAAGGGGCTGCCGGATGTTCCGGGAGCCCCCTGCCTGAGATCGTATGTTAATACTCCACGGTGGTCCGTACTTTGCTGGTCTCCGTGCTCCCGTCCGAGCAGTAGAACGTGAAGGTGGCAGTGATGCGGTAGGTGCCCCGCTCCTTGAGCTGGAGCAGGTGGCTGAAACTATAGGATCCCGCCTCCACAGGGACGATCCAGTCCCCGCCGTTCACGTCAAACCACAGGAAGCCGAGCGTCCGCTTTTCCACCTTGGTCTCAATCTCGGCCCGGATGACTGTGCCAGCCGTACTGGTGTAGCGGTTTTCGATCGTCAGCAGGCCGGAACTGGAGACGTAGGCTGTGCTGTATGGTTTCCCATTCTGTTCAGCATACGGTGTGATCTCCTCCGCGTGGGCTGTGAGGCCGGCCGCGGGCAGCAGCATCAGAATTGTGAGTAACAGAGCAAACATCCTCCGGCCTGCCGCCCGGTTGATCGTCTTTTCCATTGCGTACCTCCTTGTTGTATAAACCGGTGTTACTCCACCGGAACAATGTTTTGAATGAGTTCTTCCATCGTGTAGGTTCCTGCGCAATTGCTGTAGGTGATATCGAAGAGATATCCGTCATGCAACCAGGTGGCAATTATAAACGAACCGTTCTTATAGAAATTGACCCAGCGATCCCCGATCTTTTCATTCCAGAGCCTGCCATACTCATTGTCAATGGAAAACAAGCTGTTTTTAGTCGGATGTTGGGTGAACGTGATCTCCTCCCCAAGCTCGTTTTTGTAGCCGTACATGATGTAGTGGCAGTCGTTGTTCAGCAGGATCAGCGTGAAGCCCTCCGGAGCGGTCTCAAAGTGATATTTCCGCGCGATCAGGTCCGTCTCCGCATTCGGGATCCGGAAGTTGTCCCACTCCTCTGTATGGGTCACCTCAAACCCGGTGAGCGGCTCATACACGGGCATGGGGCTGGAGGCCGTCCCAAAGAACACCAGCAGAACGGCCGCAACCAGCAGCACGCGCTTGGCCGGGCGGCCCACCCTGCGCAACAGGGGATGATGACCTCGGATCAGGCGGTTCATCCGCCGCTCAAATCGTGGGGAAAACGTATAGTCGATCGCCTCCTCCGGTGGGATTGATGCAAACTCCTGCGCGACGGATTCCCGAAGTGCCTGTTTGAATTCGTCCCGGCTGATAGCCACGGCACGCACCCCCTTCTGGTTGATTTACTGTTGGGCAGCTCGCTGGTCAATGATAACACGCTATTCATTAAAATTATTATAGACTGTTTTGTAAATAATTTCAACTTTTTTCTGATTGAACTGCCTAACTGGTTTATTTAAATGCGTATCTGTATCGTGATATGACTTCTAATTGTGGAAAATTAAAAATCCCGCCGGAAAACCGGCGGGGCTGTTATATTGTGTGTGATGCGTGAATTAGAGAGCGGAATGCTCTGTGGGGAAAAGTTTGGGCCACTCTGCCGGTGTGCGCAGGTAGTAGTCGGCCAGCTCCCGGATTACGGGCTGGTTTTCCTCCTCTGCCGCATCGTAGACGGCGGCAACGGCGAATCCGGCATCCTTTGCCACGCGGATCGCATGGTAGGCGTCCTCAAAGATGAGCGTCTCCTCCCGCGGCGTCTGCATATAGCTGCGAACATAGTTATAAATATAGGGGGTGTTTTTATCCGTATGGAGCTCCGAACAGGTGAAAATAAAATCCAGCTCGTCATAGATCCCCGTCCGGCGGAGTGCCGGCTCCACAACGTCCCGGTCGGAGGCCGTGGCCAGGCAACACTTGACGCCGCGCCGGTTCAGCTCTTCCAATAGCTCCGGAACGCCTGGCTTGAGCTGAAATGTATGCTGGTACATGCCCCGGACCAGCGCGTTCATTCCCTCCTGGATTTCCTCCGGCCTCTGTGTCAGGTGATACTCCCTGCGGATCAGTTCGGAGGCGTCTGCCAGGCTCATGCGGAAAATGCGCGTGTCAATATCCGCTTTGGGAGTGATGCCCTGCGCGCTCAGGTACCGGGAGGCGACTGTTGCCCACGCCCACATGGAATCAATCAGGGTGCCGTCAAAGTCAAAAATCGCGCCATGAATATTTTGCATGATATCATCTTCCTCTCAGATGGGATTAATCAGAGTTGCCTTTAACTTTAAAATATCCACAGGTGAGTATAGCATAGTAGTATAGCCTTTTAAAAGAGATTATTTAACTTTCTAAAAAACTGCCTTTTTCATGCTTGTTGAATAGAGCGTGTGGATACCCTGAGCGATTTGTGCGAGACCTGATGAAAAAGCCTCAGCTGATAGGCTGAGGCTTTTCGGAAGATTTATCGGTATTTTTCCACAATGGCCTTCATCTCGTCCATCTTTTTCTCCATATCGGCCACCAGGGCGAACTGTGTGCGGCAGCGGTCCAGATTGTGCTCCGGATAGTTCACGTGGAAGTAGGTGTCCCCGTCCAGATAGTCGGTCAGGAAGCGCATCCCGCACTCAAAGGTGAGCAGCTTAGCGGAGAACGGCAGATATTCGATCTCCATATCTGTCAGGCTCCCGCCTGTGGATTCCAGATATCCGCGCACGTAGTTTTCAAACAGGTTCAGGCCCAGCCACACCTTGGAGAGATCCTTCTCGTCCTCGGCGGCATGGTTCGCACCAAAGCGGATACTGTCACCAAAATCGTACAGGGAGAGCCCCGGCATGACGGTATCCAGATCGATCACGCAGATCCCCTGGTTGGTCTTGTTGTCAAACATGACGTTGTTGAGCTTGGTGTCATTGTGTGTCACACGCAGTGGCAGCTTGCCGGCGGCCAGCAGATCCACCAGCACATGGGCGTCTGACTCGCGCGCCTCGGCAAAGGCGATCTCCTGCGCCACGGTGTCCCTGCGGCCGGATTTGTTTTCCGTAATGGCCTTTTTCAGGTTTTCAAAGCGCTTGGCTGTGTTGTGAAAGTCGGGCAGAATCTCGTGCAGCTTTTCGCTTGGGTAGTCGGCCAGCCTGCGCTGGAAATCGCCGAATGCGCGCGCCGCGTTGTAGAATACAGTGGGGTTTTCGATCTGCTGGCAGGTGTACGCGTCGGTGATGAATTTGTACATGCGGTAACACTCGTCCGCCTCGTTGCGGTAGTAGGGCTTGCCGTCTACCGTCTTGATGACGTTGAGCGTCTCACGGTCCGGATCGCCGCCGTTTTTCAGGATGTAGGCGCGGATGTGCTCCGTCACACCAAGGATATTTTCCATCAGCGCATCCGGATCGCGGAAGGTCTGGGTGTTGATCTTCTGGAGCAGGTAAGGCGTGCGCACACCGCCGTCCTCAAAGACAAGCTTGTAGGTATAGTTGATATGGCCGTCGTGGATCTGATTGTATTCGGCAAAAGTTCCTTTCAGGCCAAAATTTTTCTGAATTGCGTCGACATTAAAGGGTGCTGTCAATTTTTTCACGTACCTTTCACAAAATTGATGACATATGATGATAGGCATCCTGCCGCTTACAGCAGAATGATATCGGCAAAACACTCCGGATTGTGAAATCCGGGCGGGAGTGTGGAGACTGGGGCGAATGCGCCGTAGTGTGGGTGGTCCGTCCGGTCGCCGCACTTATAGAAATTGCCGCGCATGGTGCGCTTTTGGGTGTGATAGTCCGCCCCGTACAACGCTTGCAGAAAATCCTCCCCCAGATGGACGGTAATCCCCCAGCCGCCATTTTCGCGGAAAGCGTGGACCTCCGGGGCCAGTTCCGTCAGATCGCGAACCCAGCGGCGATTTTCACGCTCTGGGCCAAACTGGCACAGGAATGCGCCGTTGGGGTTGACCTCCACATTGATGTAGCAGTCGGACTGCTCCGGGAACGGGTTGAGAAAGAGCTCCAGGCAGCTGTCCTCATAAACGGGGTCATCCCGCTGCGTTCCGACCGCACGCAGGTCTGTCTCGTCCGTAAAGGCGCGGTAGTAGATCCCACCTCCCCGTACGGCGCACAGCTGCGCCGAGGTTTTGGGACGGTAGGGGGGCTCCGCCTCCCAGTGGAATGAGTCCAGCTGAGCACACGGGGCAGTCTCAAAGCACGGGCCGCTCTCGTAGAGAGGAGCTTTGTAAATGGTTTTGTCTGTCATAGTGGATCACCTGTTTAAGAAATAATAGGCTTTCATCATTATATAAGCTTTGATATTTGAAGTAAAGCACTTTTTTGAAAAAAGCGGGAGATGATGTGGTCTTGTAATTAATCGTAAAGAATGATACAATTAATTGAAATTGTGCGGAGAAGAAGGGATATACATGATGCAGACGCAATTTTTGCCGAAGGACCCGGACTGGAAAATCTTTGAAAATTACAGGAGCCCTATCCTGTATCAGGCGGGGCAGATGGTCTACCTGCAGGGGGATACGCCAACGGAGTTCTACTACCTGGTCAGCGGTAAGGTGACGATCTTTATGACGTCGGAGAGTGGGTCGCAGCGGACGCTCACCGTGATGGAGAGCGGCAATATTTTTGGTGAGGCGTCTTTTTTTGACGGGTTGGACCGAGTCAGCAGCGCCTGCGCCGCCACGGATTGCCGGATTATCGGTATTGACAACGCACTGCTGACCGAGTGCTTCAGCCGTGAGCCCCAGTTGGCCATCACCATGCTCCGCTATGTCAGCCGGACGGTACGGATGCTCTCCGATCAGCTGGACACGATCAGCTTTTTACCCGCAAACAAGCGGATCGCACGGATCCTGCTCGGCTATGACGAGTTGAATCCCGGCCAGCCGATCAGCTGCACGCAGGAGGAGCTAGGCAACCGGACTGGTGCCTCACGGATCACCGTGAGCCGTGCGCTCAACGACTTCTCGCACCGCGGCCTGATCGAGATCA
>USLQ01000065.1 GCA_900555545.1 uncultured Oscillospiraceae bacterium
CCATGCGGGTGTCGCGATGATTACAGTATCGTACTGGCTGATATCGGCCTCAATTTCATCAATGACGGAACCGGTGCCGGAGGCAGCTGCTATCGCGCCGAAGGTGCAAGCGGAGAGAACGCCGCGGTCATATTTTTCACGCAGCTCGATCACATCAATCTCCCCCTCGCGGCGGGAGCTCTCACACAGCGTACGGACGTCATTCTTAATGGAATAATAGACCAACAGGGTTTTCATGATCAACGTCAGACTCCTTTGAAAATTCTTATTGAACGGAGATTTTGTTATCTGCCCATTCCAGAATATCCTGGTAAACTTCTTCTTTGTTCAGCTCGTTTAGGATTTCGTGCCGGCCACCCGGATAGAGCTTCATGGTGACATCCTTGTGCCCGCTCTTTTTGAGCCCAGCTGATACTTCACGGATTCCTTTGCCATAAGTCCCAACCGGATCCTCTTCGCCGGAAATTAGCAGCA
Source organism: uncultured Oscillospiraceae bacterium (assembly GCA_900555545.1). Lineage (GTDB taxonomy): Bacteria > Bacillota > Clostridia > Oscillospirales > Acutalibacteraceae > Onthovicinus. Next base: position 475 of record USLQ01000065.1, read on the forward strand.
TCGGCAGGATGTAGGGGACGCTGTTATACCAGTTTCTTGCTGAGATATCTTGTAGCAGCTTGAACAGTTCCCGGTAACCTGGATCCGTAAACCGGAATCCGCACAGGGGATCCGCCATGTATTGATCGACTGTTTTTTCGTCGCGGGTCAGCCAGTCAAACTTGGTGCGTGCAGGTTTAAAGCGCTTGTTATAACTGCCAAAGGCCAGCGAGTCCAGCAGATGGCTCCGATGATGATCGCCCTTTTCCCGGGCAATAATAGATGCGAGCGCCGCCCCAATTCCGGCGCCGGGGTTGGCTCCACTGGTACCGCAAAAAATGGCGGCATCAATGTTGTCTCCGTACAGCGCGCAATATTTGCGTACAACAAAGGATCCCATTGAATGACCAAACAGGATTACCGGTTTGTCGGGAAATTCTTTTTTGGCAATGCCAGTCAGCGTCTTTACATCGTTTACCAATGCGTTGCGGCCGTCCTCCTTGCCAAAGTAGCCAAGCTCATCTTCACCGCTGATGGATTTACCGTGGCCGAGGTGGTCGTTGATAAAAACGGCATATCCATGACTGGCTAAAAATTCGGCAAAGGCATCATACCGGGCGGAGTGCTCCGCCATCCCGTGTGCGATCTGAAAGACCGCCTTGACGGACGCACGATTTTCCGGCTCGATACTTTTGGCGTAGATATTACAAAGTTTAGAAACTGAAAGATAAGAATACTCATTTACTTTAAAGGCCAAGTTCTCATCACCTCACATGAAAATTGCAACATTTGACTCGAAAGAGATGCTTCAAAACTTTGGTAATAGTATAACACATTTTTACCGTTTTGTAACTATTTTGTTACCTTTTTGAAGCAAATCATTTGTTTAAACAAAAACAGTCGGATTCATTTGTTGAATTCGACTGTTTTTAATAGCGTATTTGAGAAAAAATTGATCAAATTATAAGCAGAGAGGTAAAACGTAATAGTAGATCGAAATAAAGTGCAGTACACTGCCCGCAACAACAAACAGGTGGAAAATCATGTGGGTGTAAGGGATTTTTTTACCGAGCCCGTAAAAGATAGCGCCAACTGTATAAACGATCCCGCCGAGCAGCAACAGGATGAAGCCAGGGCGGAGCTCGCCGGAGAAAACGGTCAATAAAGGCTTAATAACAAAGACAGTTGTCCATCCGATGGCGATATATAAGATCATTTGAATGACCTTGAATTTTTCAAATCCGGCCACCGTCAGGACAATTCCCAGAATGGCACAGGCCCACGCGACAGCAAACAGGGTCCAACTGGCGGCTGGATAACCGGGCCGCAGGGCGATCAACATATAGGGGGCAAAAGTTCCGGCGATCAAAATAAAGATCATGCAGTGATCGATAACACGCATTACCTTTTTGGTAAAGGAAGTGGCCCTTAGCCCGTGATAGACAGCAGAACAGGAGTACAGCACAATCAGGGAGAGACCGTAAATGATACAGCTGACGATTCCCCAGGCATCGCCGGTTGGAATCACGCGGATGAGACAGGCGATCAGTGCAGCTATGCCGAAAACAATGCCGGCCGCATGGGTTGCGCTGTTCCAGCGGTCTTCCGCAACCGAGTAGGCGGGAATTTTAATCTCTTGAATGGACATATAAACACCTGCTTTATTTGAAGTGCTTCTATCATAGTACCAAACAAGCGAGATGTCAATATAAAAACTGAATTTTATAAAAAAATATTTTTAAACATGGTATCAAATACTACGTGATGACTCCTGATAAATCAAATGACGGGATATATTCTTCCTTAGCACTGGAAAGTTCCTGAATATAACCTTCTGTCAAATCTAATTCAATCAGGCGGTCATAGACTGCGTTGTACTCCTGCTGCGTGATCCTGCGCTGCAATTCGGGGTATTGTGCCAGATCACCGCACGGGGTGTATTGCGACATGATACTTACCGGGACTGTGCGCGGGAGATTGGCGGCAATCCACTCAAGTACACGCAAGGAATTTTCCACCTGACCGGGCAGGATCAGATGGCGGATGATCAGGCCGGAGCGCATCATCCCATTTCCATCGTAGATAGGATCCCCTACCTGGTCATACATGGCCGGAATTGAAGCGGAAGCGAACTGAAAGTAGTCGGCGGCGCCGGAATATTTTTGGCTGAGTGCCGCATCTACGTATTTCAAATCCGGGAGATAAATATCTACGTAGCCTTTCAGTGCCTGGATCGTCTCCGGTTTCTCGTATCCTCCGCAGTTATAGACGATCGGGATGTTGGGACGGTATTGATCCAGCACCCGCGTGATCTGGCGGGTGTAATGCGTGGGATTGACCAGGTTGATGTTGTGCGCGCCCTCTTCCTCCAATCGCTTGATCATTCGAATCAGATTTTCATCCGTTACGGGTGCGCCGAATCCCTCGCGGCTAATTTTATAGTTCTGGCAGTAGACGCACCGCAGGGCGCAGCCGGAAAAAAATACGGCTCCCGAACCGTTTTTCCCACTGATGCAGGGTTCCTCCCAGTAGTGTTTTTCACATCGGGCGATTTTAAAGGTGTCTCCCATTGCGCACACACCGCCGCCGCTTGTCCCGGAGCGTACGGCAGAACAGCTGCGCGGACAAATATTACAGCGATTTTCCATTAAACTCCATATCCGATCTCTAATGTAGCATTGTTATCCGGGATCCCGTCGTTGTACATCAGGGTGCGCAGAACTTCCGGCAGCTGCTCGATCAATTGGACGCCGGGTGCGAGCTTTTTCAGCTTAGCGGCCAATTTGTCCGCAGCCGGAACCACCACCTGATAGACGGGCGTTTCAGGGGAGTAAGGTGGGTCTCCGGCATAGAGGCAACAGATCAGCTCCAGTACAAGCTCCTTGACCAGCATATCCTTTACAGAGGGATCTACCGGGATATGTGCAAGTTTTCCAAGCCGCCCAAGGGTAAATATATCCAGAATATGCCCGACGACCTTTAGCAGTGGCCATAACTTATCTACCGTGCTGGCACTCATGCTGAAGCCACGGGCAAGCTCCTTAAAGTGGTCAATGTCATGTCCTACGGAATTGAGCACATCTCGGATCATATATTCAAAGTGATCCTTTAAGTACTCGTTCACGGTCTTACCACCCAGATCCCAGTCAAAGGAATCAATGTGTTCGGTGGTAATTTCGGCTTTTCCGGGGGTGAGGGTGACCTTGCGGATCGGATTGGGATAGCCGACGAGGGAGCCGGTATTGACCTCATAAAAGACATTTCCCTTTTCAGTCGTGATCTGGTTGATGTGCTGCATATGGGTGTGCCCGGTAAAAATCAGATCGACACCCGCATCCGCAAACCGGCGTGCTGTTTCGTCATGATTAAAGATCATGTCCTTTTCTGAAAACAGCGGATAGACGGGGGATGGGGGGAGTACCGGGTGGTGGGACATAACAAAAATATATTCTCCGGCCTCGTGTGCCTTTTGAATCTGCTCCATATACCAGCGGACAGTCTCCGTTGTGGCGCCACTAAAGGAACGTAGGTTTCCGTCATCATTCAGTGCGAGCAGGCGGATCCCCGGCGCAAGCTGGGAGACATAGGATTGGCTCTCCGGCTCGTAGGCGATGGCGTCGCTGAATCCGTAAGGGGCGTACAGGACAGGGAACTCCTCGCGATTGAGTCCCTCAACTACCAGCTTCCGATCGCCATCATATCCATCCGGATTTGCCTCCACATCGTGGGAGGCCGTGATCAAGCGCACCTTTTTGCCCCCTGCGGTCAGTCGGCGCAGCTTTTGCTCAAACTCCAGATGGCTGGCTTTCTGGCCGTTGTGGGTCACATCGCCCGCGATCAGGATCGTGTCGATCTCCTGATCGGCAAGCAGTTTATCAATCACCGCGTCCAGGATGGGGCCGCTCTCTGCCAGGCACTTCTGGTCGGCGTGGCTGCAAGCTTCATAAGCACTGCCTGTGATCCCGAGGGACTGTGCATAATAGTGGATATCTGTGATCAGATAAAAAGAAAAGCGTTCCATATGGGCCTCCTTCGTTTCGGTGCTGCAATACCATTTGTTTTGTTCACATTTAAGTATAATATACTCAGAATAGGTGAGTCAATAGTGCAAAATGAAAAAAGTTTGCCACACTTGGGGCTTGAAAAGGAGGCAGGTGTCGGTTTATAATAAAAATGAAATGGATACAACATAATGGAGGGAAAATGACGATGGGTATTGTTGCAAAGTTTGGCCCGCGTGTGTGGGCGAAAGTGGAAATAGAGGATAATAAGCGGATCAGCCGGCAGACACTCCCGGAGGGTGTACAGGCGGTGCTGGATATTCCCTATCTGGAGGACGGGATCAAGGGGCACTTACTGGATATCTATACGCCTGAAGGGTTTGAGAAGCCGCTGCCGCTGATTATTGACATCCACGGCGGAGGGCTCATGTACGGGTATAAGGAGATCAACAAGAATTTTTGCTATCATCTGGCGCTCGATGGTTTTATCGTCATCAGTATCAATTACCGCCTGGTTCCGGATGTACTGTACGGCGATCAGGTGCGTGATGTGCTCGCAGCGTTCCGTTGGATTGCGGAGCACGGTGCGGAGTACGGCTGTGATATGGGCCGCGTCTTTGTGGCAGGCGATTCCGCAGGCGGGCAGCTCGCCGCACACTGCACCCTTGTCAACAATCATCCCGAGCTGCGGCAGATCTATCGCGTGAATGAGAGTGGGCTTAAAATTCACGGTGTAGGACTGATCTGTTGTATGGTGAACCGCAAGGGGAAGAGCGCTTTCATAAACGGGGCAGCCTTTGGGCGGGGTTATCGCAAAAATCCGGAGTACGAGGGTACGGACTTAAAAAAGTACCTCTCATCCAAATACTTTCCGCCGGCCTATATCGTCACCAGCGATCAGGACTTCATTCAGGAGGGATCTGTCTATATGAAAAAGCTCCTGCGGGAGAAAAATATCAGCTACCGCTTCCGCAACTGGGGGTATAATAAACAGGATCCGATCGAGCATGTATTTAATGTGGCATACCCGGACCGGGCGGAGAGTGTGCAGACCAACCATGAGCTCACAGGGTATTTCCAGGAACTCTGTCCGGTGGAATCCATCGGGGTTTCTCGCAACTGACCTGCCGAACCATTCAATCAAGTTTGCCGGTGCGTTTTTGTAGGACGCACCGGCTTTTATGTATTGATTTTGAATACTTTAAGGAGCGTTTTTGTGATAAAAGAACAATAATTCCCGCCCCCATTGACAGGAGGAGATTGTGAACGTATAATAAATACAAAGTGTCCCAAATGATACAGAATGGCGGTGAACCCATGCTCAATGAACAGGAAATGCGGATTCTCCTTTCCAGTGCGCTTTTCAAAAATGGCAATAGCGGCGCGATGATGGGCGAGCTTGGCCTGTGTAAGGTTCACAGATATCAGAAGGGCGCGTACATCTTCTCCCGCGAGGTGAATCCCCGGGCGCTGGGTGTCATTCTCAGCGGCACCGCACAGGTGGAAAAGGGAACACAGGACCATTTGATCGTGATGAGCCGCCTGATCCAGGGGGATGTGTTCGGCGCTGTCTCCCTCTATGCCTCCAGTGAGCAGTACGTCACGGGGATCCGGGCGATCACGCCGGTGGCGGCTCTGTTGATCCCCAAGCGCGTGATGGACAAGCTGATCCGCACTTATCCGGAGATTGCGGTCAATTACCTGACCTATCTGAGTGAGCGCATCTATTTTCTCAACCGTCGGATCGACAGCTTTACCGGCGGCTGGCGGGGTACTTTCTGATGGCGGAGACCGATACAAGCGGCGTTCCGGCGGCACATCTGGCCTCTGCGCTCGATATCGGACGGACCTCCCTCTATCGCGCCTTTGAGGAGCTGGAGCGGGCGGGAGCGATCCGACGGGAAGGTAAACTGATTACGGTCCTCTCACGGGAAAAATTGCAGCAGTATGTGTAAATCCTGGCGGGGAACCGCCTGAAGTATAGGAGTGCTTGAAAAATGAAAAAAGTAAAAGCTTTATTGTCGGCAGCCA
>USLQ01000066.1 GCA_900555545.1 uncultured Oscillospiraceae bacterium
TGCTCCATGCCAATCATCAGGCAGTTTTCCTCCCGCGCCTTTTTAATCTGCTCCTCGATCCACTGGAAGTGATCCTCCTTGAACCCGGCGCGCCCCTTGCCGTTCTGGTCGTCGTTGAGGGCGAGCAGCTTGACGTGGTCGCTCAGCCGTACTACGTAAGAAGAAGTGCCCAGATGGGTGGTGAATTCCGCCTCCGCTGCGTCTGGGCCAAAGTCCCGGTAGAAATCCCGCAGCTCATTGCTGGCCATCACCGGAACATCGTGGAAGGTCTGCTCCCCATCATAACGGCGCGGATTTTCATCGCAGCACCAGTCGTGCGTCGCCGTGATGACATAGACGGGCTTTTTCTCCTTTAACCGGTAGAGCTTCTCCCGGAATTCCTCGTGGGAGACGCGTTCCCCATCGTTTGTCAGGTCCCCGGCGATCAGCACGGCCTGCGTGTCGGAGGCGGCGATTTGCTCGAAGGCGGCGTCAATCAGCTCTGCGGTTTCGGCCAGGCACTTTTGATCCGATCCGGACCGCAGCTCATAGGCCTTGCCGGAGGTTCCCAGCGTTTTGGAAAAGTAGTGCGTATCGGCAATTACTGTAAATTGAAACGGCTCCATATAGTATGCTCCTGTTCGTGATAAGTTCTTCTCCATTATAAATCAAAATGAAGTGAAAATAAATAGGGATTTTTAATATGTTGCCGGTGGTTTGCGGTTGTGATAAAATGGAGGTACTCGATGCAATATATGATCTGAACATATGAGAGGGGAGTAATCAATGGCCCGGACAATGAAAGCGCTCGTGTGTCATGAAGGCGGTCGGATTGAGCTGATGGATCGTCCGCTTCCAAAGCTCCAGGAGTCTACGGATGCAATTGTTCAGGTGACGCTGAGCACAATCTGCACGAGTGATCTGCATATTATGCACGGCGCCGTACCTCGTGCTGTGCCGGAGACCGTACTGGGGCATGAGTTTGTCGGAATCGTCACACAGGTTGGCGACGGGGTGAAAAATCTGCACCCGGGTGACCGTGTGGCGGCTAACTGTGTGACATACTGCGGGGACTGCTGGTTTTGCCGGCGTGGTTATGTCAACAACTGCGAGCACGGCGGCTGGGAGCTTGGATGCCGGATCGACGGGTGCCAGGCGGAGTATGTGCGCGTCCCACATGCTTCCACCTCCCTCAACAGGATCCCGCATGGGGTGAGTGACCGTACCGCCCTGCTGACCGGGGATATCCTCTCAAGCGGATACTTTGGCGCCCAGCTCTGTGAGATCCGGCCGGGCGATACAATTGCCGTCATCGGTGCAGGTCCGGTGGGGCAGTGCGCCATGATGTGCGCCCGCCTGCTTGGTGCGGAGCGCGTGATTGCCCTGGAGGTTGATCCCGCCCGGCTGCAAATGGCTCTGGATCATGGAGCGGCGGATGTAGGCGTAAATCCCGCCGTACAGGATGCTGTGGACGCTATCCTGCGGGAGACATCGGGCCGCGGAGCGGATGGCGTGATTGAGGCGGCCGGTGGGATCAATACGTTCCAGCTGGCGTGGCAGATTGCACGGCCGAATGCGGTAGTCGCACTTGTCGCCATGTATGAGCAGCAGCAATCTTTGCCGTTGGAGCGTATGTATGGCAAAAACTTGATTTTTAAAACAGGCGGTGTTGACTCCGCGTACTGCGACGAGCTTTTGAAACATCTGGCCGCCGGGCGCTTGGATCCGTCGTATTTACTGACGCATCAGGGGCCGCTCAATCAGATCCTCGCCGGTTATAAGACATTTGCGGACAAATCAAGTGGGTGCATGAAGTGGGTTGTTACCCCCTATGAACGATGAAGAAATGGTACGGGAAATGTGAAGACAGCGGCGGTCATCGATAGGATTTACGGCAATTGTAGGGAAAACCAAAATAAGGAATAAAGATGACCTGTAGGGGAATCCCTTACAGGTCATCTTTTAGCTGTGATATCCGAACACGGTAAGCGGAACCAGTGTATTACGAACAACATTTAATCACTCAACTGATGCGTTTTCCTGTTTTGTTATCACGAAAAAATTTTTCCCCCCGTTCACAGCAAAACTCCAAATCCGTGCCGACTGGCATGGTGTAGACAGATAGGACGGCCGGTTCAATATTAACCAGTGTGTTAAAGTCGGCTATAATCGAATTAGCCGGATTGTCCAGATACTCCTGTGTGTCCGTGTCCCCGATCGCACGCCACCCACTGTCATCGGGATTTATACCGTCATCCCGAAATAGCCATTTTAGTTTTGAATGTCCGGACAGCAGGGATTTGGTGACAATCATACCGCCGGCATGATCAATAACAGAAATCTGTTTTGGCGTAGTAGCCTTTCTGTTACGGCTGAACAGTCCCACTTTGTTATTCCTCCTGTTCCTAATTCTCCTCCAGTGCCTCCAGCGTAAAATCATGCAGTGTTTCACGGCGGTTCTCATCCAGACGCAGTAGGCGGGAGTAGAGAATATCCACCATCACCAGAATGGGGAACTGTGGTGAGATGGCCTTGCCCTCCTCCAAGTGCTCTTTAACGGCGAACAGCATCACCTCATCGCAAAAGGTGTGGAAGAACTTTTCGTTATGGGCGGTCATCAAGATGACCTTGGCGCGGCTCCGTTTAGCGGTTTTGAGGGATTCGAGGACCTCCTCCGTCCGTCCGCTCACGGTGATGCCGATCACGGCGCAGTCCTCGTCCAGCAGCACGGAGTTCATGCGCATGATGTGGCCATCCGTAATCGCCTCAATATTGACGCCGATACGCATGAATCGCAATTTCATCTCCATCCCGACAAGGCCGGAGCTACCCTTTCCGTAGACATAGACGCGCTTTTTATTGGAAATCAGCATGGCGATCCGCTCTACCTGTCCCTCATCCAGGAGGGAGTAACTCTTGTTCAGCAGCTCCTGATAATCGTTGAGTACCACCTTGACCTGACTGCTCGCCGGGGAACGGCTGGCAGGAGCAGCGCCCTGCTCATAGTAAAAGAGAAACTCCCGATATCCCTTATAACCACACTTTTGCGCAAAACGGGAGAGTGATGCCTCGGAGACGTAAAGCCGTCCAGCGACGCTCTTGGCGGAGAGATTCCCCTTATCCTCGTTGTGGATAAAAAAGTCGGCGATCGTCCGTTCCAACGGGGTAAAGCTGCTGTAAATGGATTCGATGTGCGGGATAATGTTTTTTTCGTACGCTTGCATGGCCGATACTCTTTTATTCAAAGGCACACTGGGACTTAAAGTGATAAAATGCGCCCAACATCCCGGCGTTGTTTTTGTTTTCCGCAAAGGCAAGGCGTGTATGTTCAGCCACGGAGGGCAGGAGGTACCGCTCCAAGCTATTGCGCATCCGATCGCAGAGGTACTCTTTCTCCACCATAATGCCACCGCCGAGGACAACTACCTCCGGATTGATGACATAGCAGATATTCGCGATTCCCATACCCAGGACGTCCACCATCTCGTCGATAGCCTCCGTACACACAGGATCGCCGCAACGTGCCTGGTCAAATACATATTTGCCGTTGACAGATGCAATAGGGAGCCCTTTACGCTCTGCAACCTTTTGGGATAGGATGCTGCTTGCGCCGAGGTCCTGAAATGCCCCGCCGGGCAGGTGCATATAGCCCACCTCACACCCACTGCCGGAGAAGCCGTGAAACACTTTGCCATCGATGATAATCGCGCCGCCGATCCCGGTGCCGATCGTCAGGCAGACACTGATCCGGCTCCCGCGAGCAGCGCCGGCGTAGTACTCGGCCAGTCCGGCACAGTTGACATCGTTCTCCACCGCGCATGGGAGTTGGAACCGCTCTTCCAGCAGCTTTTTCCACTCCGTTCCAGTATAATTGGGGATCAGTGGTGCGGCATAGGTGATTTTGCCGGCGGTGCAGTCCACCATTCCGGCGGTAGAAATACAGATCCCTGCAGGTGTAAAGCGTCCGGAGAGTTCCTCGATGATCTGCGTCACCTCGCGTACGATTCCGGGTCCGCCGTGCTCCATAGCCAGTGTAGGTATGGCGCAGGTCTCCACAAAGACGGCGTCCTCCCGGATGATCCCGTACTTGATCGAGGTGCCGCCAATGTCAATGCAAATGTAGTTGTTCATCCCTTCGCCCTCCCGCAGGATTTACTGGATTTTGATCTTAAAAACGGCCTTCTTAACCGGCTCCGCCCCCTGCACCTGGATCCCGGCGCGGTGCGCGTCGTTCGGGTAACAGACCACAAAATCACCCGGCGCCAGGCAGAGTTGCCCAGTGGGCTCTCCCTCCAAGGGGAGAATATCGCACTGCTCCACGTAGCTGCTGGAGGCCATATTGGCGATAAATCCGCAGTCGATCCGCTCGTGGCCGCACACCATCAGCTGTAGGTCTAAATAGCGGCGGTGCGCTTCCCACGTGCGTTCCTCTACAGGAGAGGTTTCATACTCGTTGATATTGAGGATTAGGTTGTCTCCATCGATCGGATAACTGCCCACGGCCATTAAAGCCAAATCGTGCGACTTGGCGTAGTCAAAGCAGTTACGCACGCGCTGATCCAGCCAGTTGAATTCGTCCAGGTGTTTGATATTTCCCAGAATCATATGTTTATGCCCCCTTTTTCCGGTATGGGACCGGTGGAATCACAGGTGTTTTGCGATGGCATTGCGGACCATGGCCGCCGCCTCGCGGGCAATAGCCCGATCCCCATCCTGAAGATTTTCCAGCGGTTCACGGACGCCTCCAATATCCAGTCCAGCGTTCATCCGGAGCATCTCTTTGGCCACAGCATACATATTGGCGCGGCCGGAGCACATTTTATAGATGATCTCATTGATATCGTACTGAAGGGCGATCGCCTGTTCATGCGCACCGTTGGCAATCAGCTCATTGAGTTTGAGGAAGAGCTCAGGCATCACACCATAGGTGCCGCCAATCCCGCCGTCAGCGCCGATAGCCCGGCCGGCGACAAACTGCTCGTCTGGGCCGTTGAATACGATGAAATCGCCCTTGGCCGCCTTGCCCTCGGCTTTGAACATCTGAATGTCCTGTGTGGGCATAGAGGAGTTTTTGACGCCAATCACGTTCGGGTTCTGCATCATCTCGGCAAACAGGCTCATCGTCAGCGCTGTCCCGGCGAGCTGGGGAATGTTGTAAATAACAAAATCGGTATTCGGCGCGGCCGCGCTGATCGCGTTCCAGTAGGCGGCAATCGAGTACTCCGGCAAACGGAAGTAGATCGGAGGGATAGAGGCGATCGCATCGACACCTACGCTTTCCGCATGGCGCGCAAGCTCCACGCTGTCGCGCGTATTGTTACAGGCGACATGATCAATCACGGTTAATTTGCCCTTGGCCACGGCCATGACATTCTCGATAATCACCTTGCGCTCCTCTACACCCTGATAGATGCCCTCGCCGGACGATCCGTTGACATAGACGCCCTTGACGCCCTTGTCGATAAAGTATTGGGTGAGCGAACGGACACGCTCAGGACTGACGTTCCCCTTTTCGTCATAGCAGGCATAAAAAGCGGGGATGACCCCTCTGTATTTTTCAAGATTTTTCATGGTTCATACCTCCAGTTATTTTTCAAGTTTCTCCATTTCCTGTGTGAAGGTTCGGGTGATGATCTGCGGCCGGGTGATGATGGAACCGACAACCACGCTGAAGCAGCCGAGCTCGATCACGCGGCGCGCCTTAGCCGGCGTGTTGATATTCCCCTCCGCAATGACAGGGTGATGGACCTGATTTAGAATGGCGCGGATGATGGCAAAATCGTCCGCCTCAATTCGGTCACCGCGGCTCTGTTCGGTATAGCCGACAAGCGTGGTCCCGATAAAGTCAAAGCCGAGCGCATCGGCGTGCAGCGCTTCCGCCACAGTGGAACAGTCCGCCATCAGCAGCTGGTCGGGGTATTTGGTGCGGATATCGTGATAGAGTCCATCGAGGGTCTTGCCGTCCGGCCGCACGGCAGAGGTCGCGTCGAGTGCAATGATCTGCGGCCGGACAGACATCAGCTCATCAATTTCCCGCATAGTGGGGGTGATATAAACCCCGTTGTCGGGGTAGTCACGCTTGATGATACCGATGACCGGGAGGTCTACATTTTTGCGGATTTCCGCGATATCCTCACAGGTATTGGCGCGGATTCCCTTTGCTCCGCCCTCTGCGGCTGCGCGCGCCATACGCCCCATGATAAATGAGGAGTGCAGCGGTTCCTGTGGCAGCGCTTGACAGGATACGATCAAATGGCCCTTTAGGGATTGAATCAAATTGTCCATGACAGTCTCCTTTTGCATATGTTTTTTCTTTCCCAGTATTAAGTATAGGCGCTGTTGAAATTAATTTCAACATTTTTTGACAATCCGAAAATATATTCTGCATCGTTGGATAATTGAACGCTTTTTGAGGGAAAACCTTATAAAAAATACCGATTTTGAAAAAAATATTGAAAGTTCTTTCG